>CAYSHJ010000214.1:0-6334 GCA_964430385.1 uncultured Planctomycetaceae bacterium | reverse complement strand
CTGCCGGTGAAGACGTCGATCGTTAGCTTCCAGCAACAAGACTCGCAAATCCAGACTCTCTGGGAAACGGCTCGCGCCGGCAAGCTGAGCGGCGAAGTTGCGGACATCGACTTCACAAAGCTGCCGGACTTCGACGCCATCAAGAAGTACCTGCAACCGAGCGGCTCGTACGCCGTGCCCGACAAGAAGGGTGTCTTATTTGTCAGCTTCAGCACAAAGCCGAAGAAGTGAGAGGCCGTTGACCGCCACCGACACGCGGTCGGTGGGGAATCAGTCGCATCGCCCGGCTTGATCTGAGTCCAGGTTTTTTTTTTGCGGTCGAAAACTTGCGAAACTACGGCTGCCTTTATGGGTTGAATTGCGTAAGCTCGCGGAGCTGTAGCAGTCAACCCAAGCTCATCCTTTCCACAGGAATTCCACCATGCAACGATTCCACTTATGGGCTTTGCTGGCGACTGGTATGTTCGGGCTGGCCTCAGCCGCCGCGTTCGCTGCTGACGAACCGAGCAAGCCAGACGACTTGTTCAAGAAGCTCGACAAGAACGGCGATGGCCAGATCGTGCCGGACGAAGTCTCCGAAGAGCAAGGTCGGTTCTTCGACCGCTTGGTGCGACTGGGAGACAAGGACGACAATGGCGAACTCACGAAAGAAGAATTCCAGTCGGCGCTCGAGAAGAGCGATCGCCCCGTTCAAGGTGGCGGTTTGGATCGCGGGCCCGGCCCCGGTGGTCCGGATGGCGGTCGGCCAATGTTCGACCCCAAGCAAATCATGGAACGGCTCGACAAGAATAACGACGCCAAACTGACGAAGGACGAACTGCCCGAAGAAGGCCCTGGCCGCATGCTCCGCGGGATGCTGGAACGCATGGGCAAAGACTCGATCACTGTCGAGGATCTCGAAAAGATGCGCGGCGGATTTGGTGGCCTTGGCGGCCCCGGATTCGGTGGAATAATCGGTCGCATTAATCCGGCGGAGATGCTCAAGCAACTCGACAAGAACAATGACGGCAAGCTGACCAAGGACGAGCTGCCCGAAGAAGGATTTGGTCGCCGGCTTCGCGGCATGCTGGAGCGCTCAGGTAAGGAGGCACTCACCGCCGAAGACATTGAAAAGGTTCGCACCGAACTTGTCGCTGGCGGTCCGGAGCCGGGCGAGTTCTTGATGCGTTTGGACAAAAACAATGATGGCAAGCTGCAAAAGGATGAACTTCCGGAACAGCTTCGTGACCGTTTGGCTCCGGTTTTCGAGAAGCTCGGCAAGAACGAGTTGACGTCGGAAGAGTTTCGGAGTGCGTTAGGTCAGTTCGGTGGCGGCCCCGGACGTCTCGGAGTCGGCGGCCCACTGGCTGGTGGATCTCTGAACCCTGAAGAAACTTTCAAACGCATGGATGTGAACGGCGACGGCAGGGTTACGCTCGACGAGGTTTCCGAACAGTTCCGTGATCGAGTCAAGCCGATGTTCGAACGGATTGGCAAGGACGTGTTGACGTTGGATGATGTGCGCACGCTGGCTCAACGCGGTCCCGATGGAGAACGACGTCCGGATGGTGATCGCCGACCTGACGGAGCACGTCGTCCTGAAGGTGATCGACGACCCGACGAAACACGTCCACCGGAAGGTGATCGTCGACCGGAAGACGAGCGGCGTCCTGACGCAACTCCCCGCAGAAGAGACGGCCAGCCAGGTGACCGTCGTCCCGATGGTGATCGTCGTCCCGATGGTGATCGTCGGCCTGACGGTGATCGTCGGCCTGACGGTGACCGTCGGCCTGATGGCGATCGTCAGGGTGGTCCGCGTCCGCCTCGTATCTTTGAAAGACTCGATCGGAATCACGACGGTCGCATCAGTCGTGAAGAACTCGAAGGGATTCGCAAGCTCTTCGATGAACTCGACGAGAATCATGACGGTCAACTCGATCCCAGCGAGTTGTTCGGCCCGCCACCTGGCCCGCCCGATGGTCGCTTCCCGCCAGGACGTGGCCCCGAGGGCGATCGACGTCCGGACGGCAGTCGTCGCCCCGAAGGCGACCGGCCACGCGAAGGTGACCGGCCCCGCGAAAGCGACCGACCACGCGAAAGCGACCGGCCACGCGGAGGTGACCGACCACGCGAAGGTGACCGGCCGCGTGAAGGTGACCGACCGCGTGAAGGTGAGCGGCGCCCGGAAGGTGATCGACCTCGCGAGGGCGAACGACGTCCTCCGGAACGTCGTGACGACGTAGAACGCAAACCGAGCGCGGAAGACCGTAACGGCGACAACTCGCGCGAAAGAGCGCGCAACTAACTGAATGCGAAATTTTTGGTCTGATCACCTCTCGAAGCCCGGCCTTTCAGAAAGGCTGGGCTTCTTTCATCGTTGATGAGAAGTCTGTTTTCGAGGAACCAGAATCATGACGCACGTCAGGCGAGGCAGTGTGCTGGTCGTCGTGCTCGTCGTCATCGCGCTGTTAGCGCTGGGAGCCTATTCGTTTTCGGAGATGATGGTTTCCGAAAGCCAAGGGACGAGCGTCTTTGGGCGTGAAACGCAAGCGCGGGCGTGCGCCGACTCTGGCATCGAATTGGCGGCGGCGATGCTCGGGACGCCGTCGGAAGAGGGAATCCACGGCAATGTTCATCACGATCCGCAGCACTTTGGCGGCGTCACGTTGCGCGAATCGGACACGCCCCGCGGTCGAGCTCGTTTCAGCTTGGTGGCTCCGAACGAAAGCGACCTCAACAACTCAACCATTCGCTTCGGCTTGATTGACGAATCGTCAAAGCTCAACCTCAACTCGCTGATCAAAGACGAGAAGAAGCAACAAGAGCGGCAAGCAGTCTCCGGAACGTCGTTGAGTTTGAGCCCGACGGGCAACACGGATCCGAGTGGCTCAAACACCAGTAGCAGTCAGACGGGTTCGTCATCGTCCACATCAACACCAGAGGGGCGTTTGATGATGATCCCCGGCATGACCGCTGAGTTGGCGGACGCGATCCTCGATTGGCTCGATGACGACGACATGCCGCGAACCTACGGCTGCGAGTCCGAGTACTATCAATCGCTCAGTCCACCTTATCCGGGGAAGAACGGCGAGATGGACTCGCTCGAAGAATTGCTGTTGGTGCGCGGTGTCATGCCGGACTTGTTGTTCGGCGAGGACGCGAACCGCAACGGGTTGCTCGACCCGAACGAGAACGACGGCGACGCCAGTTGGCCACTGGACAACGCGGACGGCACGTTGCAGTTGGGTTGGTCGGCGTACCTCACGGTGTTCGGTCGCGAGCTCAACCTGCGCGGAGACGGCTCGGCGCGGCTCAACATCAACAACAACAATCTCGCCGACCTGTTCGACCAACTGGAACAAGAGTTCGACACCACGACCGCTCAATTCGTCGTCGCGTACCGAGTGTCCAGCAACATTCAGGCGCAAATTAACGGCAACAACTCGCCGAGCGGTCCCGGAAACTCCAAGTCACCAGGTAGTTCGAACTCCGGAGCAAGGACAGGCTCCACGGCTTTGTCCTCTGGGGTCCAGACAGGTTCGACTGGTTCAGGTTCGGGAGCCAGATCAGGCTCGACCGGCTCATCGGCGGCACAATCGGGTTCGACGGGAAGATCGGCCTCGTCAAGCTCCAATGCCACGCAGCAATTGCAGCAAGCGGCGAGTGCGCTCGGGGCGGCGATCGGCGGAGGCAGCGGCACGGTAACTCGCGGTGGAATGGACCTGTCGAAAGTATCGGGACGGCAGCTTCAATCGTTGTTCGAACTGATCGGCACTGAAGCTCAAATCACACTCAACGGCACGCTGCAAACATTGCAAAGCCCATGGACCGCGTCAGGAAATGACATGCTCGGCTACCTGCCGCAATTGTTCGACACGCTTTCGACATCGAACGACCAAGTCATCGATGGCCGCATCAACATCAATCAAGCTCGCCGCGAAACGCTGTTGACGATTCCCAACATGACCGAGTCGCTTGCCGACGCGATCCTCGCCGCGCGGCAAGGGACCGACGGTCAACCGCTGATGGACGAGACGGGTGCCCGTGCGACGGCCGGTTGGTTGGTGATTCAGAATCTCGTTGACCTGACCACCATGGCATCGCTCGACCGTTATGTCACGGCTCGGGGCGGCATGTATCGCGTCCAATCGATCGGCTACTTTGACGAAGCCGGACCGTTTACTCGATTGGAGGCGGTCATCGATACCACGCAAAACAACAAGCCACCGGCGGTCATCTTTCTGCAAGACCTGACGGAGCTGGGGCGCGGGTATCCCCCAGCGATGCTGCGACAGCAATGAGTTTGTCGGGTGGCTACGGCCGTGGGCGGTCGGGTGCGTCGCATTACGCCGATCGCTCCACTCAGATACAGATTCATCGTGGCCACATCGACGTGCAGGCCGGGCACTCTGGCGGGAACTCGACTTGGCGTTGGTAGGTGACGACAGCGAGCCGACAGCAGGCGTGAGCAGGCGTGAGCAGGCTGGCGGCTCGTGGTGTTGAGTGAATCGGTGACGGTAGGCCGCTGCGAACTCACGAAAATTGGGCAAGCTATTCAAGTTTGAGAGACACTATTCCAACAACTACGAGCCTCTGATAGGGTTTGCTCAGTCTGAGTTCGGAAAATGCCGACAAAAGGACCGATGGAGGCTTTCGGAGCATCATGTCTCGCTGGTTCACGGTTCTGATCGCGGTGGTGGCTCAAAGCATGGCTTTGATGTCGCCGGTGTGTTTCGTCCGTTGCGTCGGCGCGGATGGGCATGAGTGCGTGGAATTGGCCGGCCAGTGTTGTCGTTGCTGTGATTGCCGTCCGCAAGATCGCGCGCCGCAAGTATGTGCCGTGGCGACATGCTGCGATCACGGCAACGATCACGACGCGGAACAGGAAGTTCCCGTTGGACCCCAGATCGCGGGTCAGGATTGCTCATGTTTGCATTCGTTGCTGGACGCAATTCCCCAGACCGTGCGCAAGTCATTGTCATCCGACGTATTGTCGGGTTGGCACGACGTGTTGTTGGCTCAGACGATTTTGAAGGCTGTGACCGACATCCGTGTTTTGGAAGACGCCTGCCACCAGCGATTGCTGTTGAGGCCGCATGAGTCGCCACAGTTGGCGGTGTTGGCGACCGTCGTCTTGCGCGTCTAAGCGCTGTTCCGTGTGACGCTCGTTCGCGGCTGTGGGCCGCGTGTCTGGTTGGCGTCGTCGCGTGAGGTTCTTCAATTCCGCGCCGTCGAAGTTCGATGAGCGTGGCCTCGCGCGGTTCTTTCGTGGGACGGATCATGTCCACTTCTTCAAGTTCGCCCGTTTCGGCTCCGGCCGAGCCTGCGGGCCAAAAACAGCATTCGCCGGAACAGCCAGGTTGGCTGCGCTCGGTCATTGGCTCGGTGCCGATGCTGCTGACGTTCGCGCTCTTGGCGGCTGTCGCGTATTGGGGGCATCACACGGAATGGACGTTCTCGACGGCGCATCGCGGCGGTGCGAATTCATCGAAGGCCGAGAAGGTGGAGGACTTGTTGACGACCGACGCCGGCGCTGCCGCGAGCGGCTCGGCATTGATTGCCAAGTGGTGTGAGCAGCACGGGGTCGCCGCGTGCCCGCTGTGTGATCGGTCGCTCGCACAGGTCAGCAAGCCGTTGGAACCGGTTTCGGCTGAAGAGTTGGAGCGAGTTCAGAAGGCATTCGCGGTCCGAGAGCGTGCGGCGAACGATCCGCACTGTTTGGCGAGCGGCTCGCGCGTGCGAGTGGCGTCGAAAGAGGCGGTCGAGAAACTGGGGATTGATGTCGCTCCGGTTTGGGAAGCGGCGATGACCGAGTCGATCTCGGCCAGCGGCGAGGTCAGCTTCGATGCGACGCGAGTGGCTCGGCTGGCGGCGCGAGTACCGGGGACGGCGTGGCGAGTCACCAAACAAATCGGCGATCCCGTCAAGGCGGGCGACTTGCTGGCGATCATCGATGCGGCGGAAGTCGGAAAATCGAAGGCCGAGTTTCTGCAAGCCATCGTGCAAGTACGGCTCAAGGCTCAGGCGTTGGCCAATCTGAAAAACGCGCCGGTGCCGGAGCGGCAAAAGAAAGAAGCCGAGGCTGCTCGGCGTGATGCCGAAGTCCGGCTGCTCAGTGCCGAGCAAGCGCTCGTCAATCTCGGCCTGACGGTCAAGGCGGCGGAGTTTGGCATGTTGGAAGTGGACGACATCGCCAAGCAACTGCAACGGCTGGGGCTGTCGCGCGAGTTGTCGAAGGAGGCGGCTGACGCCGATCTGCCGGGGACGTTGCTGCCAGTGCGAGCATCCTTGGACGGCGTGGTGATGCAAGTTGACGTCATCGCCGGCGAAGTCGTTGATCCGGAGGACGTGTTGT
>CAYSHJ010000213.1:0-1874 GCA_964430385.1 uncultured Planctomycetaceae bacterium | reverse complement strand
CATGCGAGCCTTTCGCTCCGGTCCCATGTCGTCGATCGGCATGAAGAAACCCTCGCCCAGCAATTCGCCCCACAAGCGATTGACGATCGCTTTCGCGAACCACGGATTTGTTGGCGACGTGATGAACTTGGCGAGCAGTTCGCGGCGGTCTTCATCATCCATGCCGACGCGACCCTTCGCGTTCGTCACGAAGAACGCGGGTGTCATCAACTTGCCTTGTTCGTTGGGATGTTTCAGGTCCGCCATGTAATGCTCGGCACTACCGCGACCCTGCTGTTGAGGCGGCGGAGGCATCTTCTTGATTTCTTCGATAGTCAGCGCGGCGTCTTTGTTCGAGTCCGCGAATTCCAGAATCCGGTCGAAGCCGCGACCAAGCGGCGAGTCTTCCGCTTCCGCCTTGGTCAACTTGCCGTCCTTGTTTGTGTCGAACCGCTCAAACAGAAAGCCGGCTCCTTCGCCGAGCATCTGGAACGGCGGCCGATTTGGGCCGCGCTCGTTGAATGACACGATCGTCACCGAGCGAATGTCGCCCGGCTCACGTCGCAGCGTGATCCGCGGAAAGAACGCGGCCAGCGAATGAAATTGATCGCGGTTCCATTTTTCGGTCGGGTGATCGTGGCAGTTGGCACACTGCATCTGAATGCCCAGGAAGATGCGCGACGTCTCGCCGGCGATCTCCTCAGCGTTGCCTTCCTGAACGTAGACCAACGCGGTCTCGCCCTTTTCTTGAATGTCGCCGGTGGCCGTGATGAGCGAATGTGTGATGTCGTCCCAGCCGACGTTCTTCCGCAGTTGGTCCGCCATCCAGTCTTCGAACACCCCGATCATTAGCCGAGCCCGTTCGTTGGTGGCTCGCAAGAAGATCACGTCTCGCCAGTAGCGCGACCAATTAAGGGCGTAATCGTCGGATGCCAACATCTGATCGATGAGCTTCGATCGCTTCGCCGGATCGGGATCGAGTCCGAACAGCGTGACTTCCTTCGCCGTCGGCAAAGTGCCGGCGAGGTCCATGCTGACTCGCCGCAGAAAGTCTTCGTCGTTGACGATCCCCGCCGGAGTGATCTTGTTCTCGGCGAACACGGCTTCGATGCGCCGATCGACTTCCGCCGCGGTCGCGATCGCGTCCACTGTTGTTCCACCGGACTTGCCGGCGATCGGGGTCGACTTTGCCGCTTCCTTCGAGCCGGACGGCACAGTCTGAATCGCCGGCTCCGAGTCTTGCTGCTCGTCACCGCGCCGAGCCACTGCCGCCTTCGCGCCATTCAACTTCGCGGCAATCTTAGCCTTGGCCGCGCGACCCACCTTGCCACCGGCTTTCTTCTTGGCCGACGGTTCCTCCGCGCGCGCCAGCGAAACGGCCCACGTCGCGAAAACGCATCCCGCCACCAGACAGCCGGTGACGATCGTCAACATCCCCGATTGCCACCCGAATGGTTTTTGCGACCGGTGCATCGGACGGCTCCTTTTCCAAAGTTGGACCACATCAGTCAGCACGGTTCGTCAGGCTCGACCTCAATCAAGCGACCCCACTGGGCTTACCCCAGCGGTTTACGGGATTCTGCACTACTCCGCCACTTGTTTCGCGTGATGCCGAGTCATGCACAATCCCGCGAGCCACCGAGGCAAGCTCGGAGGGTTCGCTTGTTTTGTAGCTCACCGAACGGCCAACCAACAACCACGATTTAACCCAGCCCATGCCGCCGGGTTTCGGTCTCTCCCGCAAACGTCGCAGCGACAGACATGGATTGGCCTCTTGGTCCAGAAAGATTTCGAAATCAGGTTCTTCCGACTCAAGCGTACACAGACGCAACTCAGGACCATGATTGGAATTGAGAAGCTGGATTTTGGAAGGCATGGCTCCGATGTCCAAGGGG
>CAYSHJ010000212.1:0-3081 GCA_964430385.1 uncultured Planctomycetaceae bacterium | reverse complement strand
GTTACCGGTCGGCTCGTCGGCCAGAATCAGTCGCGGGTTGTTGGCCAGCGTGCGCGCGAGTGCGACTCGCTGTTGCTGGCCAGTGCTCAGTTCGCTCGGCTTGTGGTCAATACGGTTGCCGAGTCCAACCTGTTCCAAGAGCGCGACGGCTCGGTCACGCTGCTCGGATTTGCTGACGCCGTGCAAGAACAGAGGCACTTGGACGTTTTCCAACGCCGTGAGGTACGGCACGAGATTAAACGTCTGAAACACGAACCCGATTCGCTCGCATCGCCGCCGAGTCCGTTCGGTGATCGGCAGGTCGTAGAGCGACTCGCCCTCGAAGAAGACCTTGCCGGTGTCCGGCGACAACATGCCGCCGAGCATCGACAGCAGCGTCGTCTTGCCGCAGCCGCTGGGGCCGACGACGGCGACGTACTCGCCGAGTCCGATGTCGAGCGACGTGGCTTTGAACGCGACGACTTCTTGCTGCCGACGCCGATAAACCTTGGTGATGTCTTGAAGATGAAACATGATTGGATCGTCCTACATATTAGCCGGATCGCGCTAGCGACCGGTTTCCGAAAGTTCAGAAGGAACCGGACGCTAGCGCGTGCCGGCTGATGGGCTAGTGACGCCTGAATCAAATCTCCTGGAAGCAGCAGCACGGATCGAGCTTCGCCGCTGAACGAGCCGGCCAGAGTGCGGCCAGCGTAGTGATGACGAGTGCCGCTCCGATGGCGAGCGCGATCAAGTCCGGCAGCGGCTTGACGCTGACTCCGGCCCATTGCGAGCCGAGCAGCATTGCCACGATCAGGCCGAGCACACTGCCGCCAATTGCTCCAACGATGCCGAGCGTCCACGCTTTCAACAGAAACATGCGAGTGACGAGGCTCGGCGTGGCTCCGAGCGCCATCAGCGTGCCGACTTCGCGGCGACGTTCGCGGACGTTCGACGAAATCGTGCTGGCGACGCTCGCGCCGCCAACGATCACCAGAATGCCCAGCACGAACAGAGACATTTGGCGCATCAAGCGGTTGATACCCACCTGAGTCGAGACGACTTGCGAAATGGTCACGACCTTCGCATCGGGCAGCAGCTCGGCCAACTTCGGCACGAGTCCGCCGGCCGCGTCCTCGCAGCAGCCCATGACTTCAATCGCGTTGACGACCTCACCCGCGTTGGTCAGACGTTGAACCGTGTGCAAGTGCGCGAAAACTCGCGAGTCATCGACTGTGCCGGTGCGCGGCAACACGGCCAGCACCTGCAACTTCTCACCGAGCAACTCGACCGACTGGCCCGGCTTCAAGCCGGAGAACTCGGCCACGTCGGCTCCGATCACCGCTTCGTTACCTTTCAATTGGTCGATGGTCCGTTCGCTCGCGAGTGCTTCCGGCGCGGCGTCGTAAGTCTTCGGGCCGCACGCGGCCTTCTTGCAGGCATCATGCTTGTTGCTGAACAGCGAGACCGATTGCCATGCCGCCTTCGCTTGAAACTCGCTCTGCGGCAAGATACCGGTCAGCGTCACGTCGCGATTCGCGACCTTCGCCGACACGCACAACTTCGGCGAAATACGTTCGATACCCGCCAAGTTCTCCAACAGGATGCTGGAGACATGCGATTCCGGCAGCGTCCGCTCGGTCAGGTCGGCCGAGTAGTAATCCTGCAACGTCGCATCCTTGGGCAACACGAGCACATTGGCTCCCAGCGATTGCAATTGCTGCCCGACTTCACGTTCCGAGAACACGGTGACGTGACGAATCGCGACAAGCGCCGTCACCCCCAGCAAAATCGTGAGCGTGCTGGTAAGCATGGCCGAAGGCCGCTCCGCCAGTTCACGCCAGACGAGGATTTTGAGGTTCATGGTTTCTTCCTTGAGGAATTGTTTTTCTAGGCGAGCGGGGCGGCGTCAGCCCCCCGGTGACTCGTCGATCTCCCAGACTGACCGGGGGGCTGACGCCACCCCGCTCGCCTGAGCTTGTTACCGTCGCGTCGCGGGCGGCTGCGTGGCCGTTCGTGGCGCGGCGTGTTGATGATGCTTGCAGTGCGGGTCGTCACAGCACTTGCCGGCTTTCGCGAGCGCGGCGGCGATCTCGTCTTTCGAGGCAACAGCGTCGAACTTGCCGACCATCACGCCCGGCGGAGCGAGCAAGACGGTGTGCGTGACTTTGGCCTTCGGGTCGATCTGCATTTGGCCGATGAATTTGGCTTCCTGCGGATCAGCGGCCGTCATGCCGATCGTGACAATGCGGTCTTTGAAATGCGGGTCGCTTCGAAAATCCTTGATCGCGACGGGAGCCGGAGACTTCGCCGAACCTTGCACCGTGACGAGCACCAGCTTGTTCTCTTGCAGATTCTTCATCGTGAACATCATCGTCGGCGTGACAAAAGCGTCACCGAGTTTTTCCGCCGTCACCTTCTGCGCAAACATGCCGGTCATCGCTCCGTTGGGTGCGATCGCGACGGTCATCGGCATCGGAGCGCGGCTCACGTCGTACTTCGCGACCAACGGCTGCTCGGCGGGGTTGCCGACTTGTGCATACGCCACGACCGCTTGCTCGGTCTTGTCGGCCAAGCCTTCTTTCAACGTCAGGGACATCGCATTCGTGGCCGCGTCGGTTGTCTTGTAGAACATCAAGAACGTGTACTTGCCGTCTTTGGCCGCTTGGTCGATGGCCGCTTGAGCTTTGCTGACGGCCGGCCTTGCGGCCGGTTGTTGGGCTCGGGCCGCCGGCACCAACGCGACCATGCTGACAAACAGCGCGGCTGCGACTGTGAATGTCGAACAGTTCATGACGATTCCTTTCTTGAGGTTGTTTGGCACGCTCTGCGTGTCGTCGGCCAGCCTTTCTAGGCTGACGCAGGGTTGTAGATCTCAAACAGGTAAACTTCTGGAACGCTCGTGTCAGGCTGGAAAGCCTGACCTACTTTTGTCGGACAGCCCGACCGGGCTGTTAGTGCTTGTGGTCTGCTCAGCCCGCGCCCAGGTTGTTTTTCAACAACTCTGACCGCAGGATGCCGCTGTTGGTGGAAGCCACCAGTTCGCCCGGCAACAAGCCGGCGGCGATTTCGATGTTTGGCTCAGCCTGGATTTGCTCGCCC
>CAYSHJ010000211.1:0-16798 GCA_964430385.1 uncultured Planctomycetaceae bacterium | reverse complement strand
CAGCGAGACGTTCTTGCTGGCCTGCGCGGCCGACGTCGGCATCAACGTGGAATCACGCTGACCATCGATGGCGAACACCTCGATGGCTTCCAACACCGTCTTCACCTGTTTGCCGATCTCCACGTCACGCCCCTGAGCCTTATAGGTCACCAACACGTCGACTCGATCACCCGGTCGGACCAGTCCGGTGCCGGTCATCGTGGGATCAATCGGAACTGACGCGACACGCATTCCCGCCGGAACGTCGCTTGACGCATTGCGAACTCCTTTCTTGTCCAGTTTCAATTCCGTGATGATGTCGCCCGGGAAGGCACGTACTTTCAGGGCTCGCTCCTGGAATTGTTCCTTTCTGACGACGGCATGCTCCGGAATCGTATCCTTGGGCCAGTCCCGAAACTCCGCGTTGTTCTCGTCGAGCGGTTGTCCGGGAAGAATCTCCGTCTTGGCGACAAGCACCATAACCGAATTGTTCTTTCCGTCGTTCGCGTTGGTCGACAGAACTTGTTGAACTCCCATCATGGCCACCAACCCGCAGGTGAGCGCGACGGCCAGCAACACTATGGTTTTCAAACGCATCATGCACCGGGCCTTCCTTCGTATGATCGGCAGAGCCGTGTGAAACTCTTCAACCTTTAACGGTCATGCCGATCACAGGGACTTTGAGAATCGGGAAAAGTGTTAGAACAACAAGCCGTCATACACGAACGAGGCGATGGCTCCGAAGCAGATCGGAATGCCGTACGGCAATAATCGCATGGTCGGCTTCCGCTCAGCGGCAATTTCCGCCACTCCGCTGACCCCCAACTTTCGCATCGCCAGCCACTCCTGGACGATCACCAGGAAGTTGGTCGTGTGTCGTTTCCAATCGTCTCGTGACCAGACCATCGCCACCGCCATGACGGCACCGATGAATACGGTCGCCACGAAGACGTGCAGTGTGACGATCGGTCCCAACCAGGCACCAATGCCAGCCATTAACTTGACGTCGCCGGCTCCCATGCCACCGAGCATCCACAACCAAATCAACGTGCCGAGACCGACGACCGTGCCCAGCAAGGCGCCGATCAAACCGCGATCCCAGGCGCCCCAGCCCGTTCCGAACCACAGGGCGTTGAACGCCAGGCCGGACAGCACCATTGGGAAGGTGATCCAGTTCGGGACGCGGAGTTGCTTGCCATCAATGTAAGCGGCCACGATCAGTACGACCGTGACCAGTTTCACATGCCAGTGACTCAGCAAGAGTTCTTGCCATTCCATGATCAATGAGCCTTTCCAGTGATGTTCAATCTAAGCCCGGCCGCCCAGCCAGAACCAACTGACTGTCGAGGTCACGGCGACGAAGGACGTCATCAACAGCTCGTGCAAATGCGAGAGTTCGATATCCAAACAAAAGGGAAACATGTTCGCAGCCTTCGCAATAAACGGCCGAGCCGTCTCGCCTGGGACATCCTGACGCGACGGTCGGCGGAAGCGTATCTTGGCGGGGGAGCACCCCCGTCACCTTACGGCAGCGCCGTCTTGGCGGCGTCGAACGTGGTGTTCATCTTCGTGCCGATCGCGGTGATCGTGCCGATGCAGACCACGACGATCAGAGCCAACATGACGGCGGACTCGACGGCGGTCGGGCCGTCTTCCGAAATCAGGAATTTCTTCAGGAGGTTCATGACGGTCTCTCTTTCTCTGTGATGATCTTGAATTCGCGGCAGAAATCTTTGGTGATCACCCGCGTGCTGGCCGCGTTTCGCGTTGTCACCGCAAAGGTACGTCAGGTACGAACGGAGTCAAATTGGGGATTCCAGAAAAAATATGCCAGCGATTTTTGGCGACCGGCACCACGCAGAATCGGCATAGCTGGCAGAACCGATTCCCCAAAAAAAAAGAACCGTCTCGTCGGAATGGCTCCGACGAGACGGTTCGTGGTCCCGCATCGCAAGCAGCGGGCGAACCCGCTTCAGCTTACGGCAACGCCGTCTTGGCGGCGTCGAACGTGGTGTTCATCTTCGTGCCAATCGCGGTGATCGTGCCGATGCAAACCACGATGATCAGCGCCAGCATGACGGCGTACTCAACGGCGGTCGGGCCGTCTTCGGAAACCAGGAATTTCTTCAGGAGGTTCATGAGCGTCACTCTCTTTCTGTTGTTGATGATCCAGTCGGGTACCGAGTTCTCTCAAGCTCGGAACCTGTGTTCGTTCCCGCCGTCTCAACCACCGTCTCTCAGGCAGTGCATCGTGGCGTGCCGAGGCCGAGTCTGTCGCCTGACCATCAGGCGACCGAGTACAACGACTCTTGGTGGCCACCAAGTCATCGTTGCCAACTTAAACCTAGGTCAGACACCAAGCGAGTCAAACGAGACCGGGAAATACCTTGGCGAAATCTTCGGAAACTTGGCCGGCGGCAAGCTCCGAACGGTCACATCGAAACGAAACCGCCTCGCCAGGAACGAGCCTGACGAGGCGGTTTGTCAATCCAATTGTCACGAGGGGCTGAGCCCCTCGTCAGGTTACGGCAACGCGGTCTTGGCGGCGTCGAACGTGGTGTTCATCTTCGTGCCGATGGCGGTGATCGTGCCGATGCAGACCACGACGATCAGAGCGAGCATCACGGCGTATTCGACGGCGGTCGGGCCATCTTCCGAAATCAGGAATTTCTTAATGAGGTTCATTGTCGTCTCTCTTTCTTTTTGATGATTTGACGTTTGTTTCCGAGTTCTCTCAGACTCGGGTGCGATCTGTGCCGCCTGTGGAGCAGGCCAGCCATGTCAACGGAAACTCAGTGGCCTCCGAATTTCCTCAACGACCAGTCAAATTGAAATTGTCTTGGCCGTTGAACTGACTACGACAGCATTTGTTGGTGATCACCGCTTGCTGACGCATTCAGCGTTTACATCACAAACCTAGGTCAGCGACGCACGGAGTCAAATTGGAGAACTGAGAAAAGCGGCGTCAGTGATCGCTGAAACTGAGAGCCCCGAACAACCGGTAGAGCCGAGATAATCGCACGCCGAACCGATCAATCGGGTCACTAAGAACGGTCTCACGACCGACCGCAGCGCGTGAAGTGCCCGGGTTACTCGCGGGCCGGCTTCGGCAGGGTCGCGGATTGCACGGTCAGCTTTCGCAGTCGTTCCGGGTGCGGTTCCGGTAGTCGTTGCGGAGCGCGGACACCGGGAGTGCCATTCGGCAGACGGATCAGTTCGATCGGCGGGTCGCCGAGGTCTTCATGATAGAAGCGGCTGCTGGGAAAGATGTCGGCCGGATACGTGAAGTTATCGAGCATCGCCAAGGCGACGCACAGACTCGCGCCGACCGCACTTTCCAACATGCCGCCGACCCAGCAGGGAATGCTCGCGGCGCGGCAGAGGTCGTGAATCACGATGGCGTTCGTCAACCCGCCAACCCGGCCCGGTTTGATGTTCACGAAACGACAGCTCTTCAGTCGGATCGCAAGTTCCGCCTGCCGCACGTTGTAGACGCTTTCATCGAGACAGACGGGCGTCGTCACCTGCCGTTGTAATTCCGCATGATCGACGAGATCGTCATGCGGCAATGGTTGTTCGTACATCGCTAAACCTAACTCATCAGCTTGCTGAAACAACGCCAAATCGCTGAGCCGATAGCCACTGTTGCAGTCGATGTGGATTGGATGCGACGGATGCTGACTCCGCACCGCGCGCAGCATTGGCAGATCCCAACCTGGTCGAAACTTCAACTTGATACGCGGAAAACCCGCCTCGACCGCTTGACCGACACCGGTCAGCAAGTCATCGACGCTGTCCATCACGCCGAAATCGGCACCGACGGGAACCTCGTCGCGAGTCGCTCCCAGCAGTTCGTGCAACGGCCGGTTCGCGAGCTTACTGGACAGCGCCCACCAAGCCGTGTCGAGGATCGCCTTCGCGAACGGATTCCCCTTGAAGATCGCCAATCGTTGTTGCAGTTCGGCTCCTGAGCCGATCTCGTGCCCCACGATTTGCGGCGCGAGCCAATCGCGGCACGTGGCAAAGATGCCGCCGGCCCATTCCGGGCTGTAGCACGGAGCGGCCAACGGAGAACTCTCGCCCCAAGCCTCAACGGAGCCGCTGGCCAGGCGACACAAGACGGAATGAATCGTGGCATCCTCGCCGTACGCCGTTCGCCACGGATAAATCAGCGGCATCGCCACGTGGAACAGTTCGATACGGTCGATTCGCATGCGGGACTCCACGGAGTGTGTTATTGCCTTCGATCAAGGCAGCGACTTATTGCGATTTCATCCGGTGAGCTGCAATAAAGCGAGCGTCTAACGTCGATCTGGGGTCGGGGGGCGTGCATCGAAAAAGTGGGTGAAGAATTTCGCGACCGGGATCTCAGCCCCATCCAGCTCGTCTGGATGGAACTGACGATGGAAAGCTAGAGAGCGTGAAGTCGTTCGTTTCAGACCCCATCCGCCTCGTGCGGATGGTGAACAAGAGCATTCGGCGAAAAGTGCCAAAACGATCTGTTTCACCATCCGCGCGAGGTGGATGGGGTCCGAACGGCCCTTCAATTGTCGGGATTAGCTATCCATCTTCTGGTTCCATCCAGACGAGCTGGACGGGGACCATGTTCGGCACCCACTTTTTCGATGCATGCCCGACCCCTCGCGCTTCAGTGATGTGCGCCGTGCTTGCAATTTGGAGTCGCCGAAGTCGTGAAACGACAGACTGAAGTCTCACAACCTCGGCTACGGATTGCGGGTAAAGCCCGCGTTACTTCAGATTTCGACGACGTCGACCCGATAAATCGGGTCACTACAAGCGATCGTGCGCTGTCGTGTTAATTGGCCGGCAGTTGCGGCGTATCCGTTGGCGCAGGCGGAGCCAGACCCGGCGGCAGCGTGGCTTCGGGCTGTTCCACGGGCAAAGGCGGCGCCATCGGTGCCCCGCCATTGGGCGGCCGCAAGTACGGTGTTGAATCTTGCATCTCGAGCGGTTCTGCCAATGCCGAAGGCTCGGGCTGAACGCGGTGGTATTGTTCCGCGGGCTTACGACGGAACTTGACGGGCCAATGTAACCAACCGGTTTGCTCGCCGTTAGCGGCGTCGATCATGTTCCTCAGACTCAGGGCCTGCACGTCGTTGCGATTGTGCCGCAACGATTCCTCGATGTGATACTTCGCTCGACTCAAGTGCCCTTCCTCGAAGTACCGGGCGGCTTTCTCGTATTCGATCTGCGACAAACTGCGACGGTTGATCGACGATTGGCGATTGCGGAACTCTTCGTGACGACGCTCATTCTCGCCTTGTAGGACGCTTCCCTCATACTCGGTTTCCAGGGCTGGTACGACGCGCGGAGTAATCAACACGATTAACTCAGTCCGCGTCGAGTCGCTGGCCTTGCTCTTGAACAGATTGCCAACCACTGGCAACGCACCCAGACCGGGGATGCGAAACTGCGAATGATTAACCTGCTCTTCGATCAAACCGCCGATGACGATTGTCGTGCCGTCGCGGACCATGACGTTGGATGTGACCTCGGTCGTACGCGACGACGGCAGGCCATCGATGACTTGCCCGTCCGAGCGTTCCGGGTGGATTTCCATGCGGACGAGTCCGTCTTGAGCCACCCACGGACGCAGCAGCAGCTTGGTGCCGACTTCCAGAAAGTTAATGTTTTCGATCGTCTGCGTGCCGTTAAACGTGCTGGTTTTGTAGCCCAGCCGTTCGCCGATGATCAGTTCCGCACGCTGCTTGTTGAGCACTCGCAAGCTGGGAGCCGCCACGACGCTGGTATCGGTGAGTGTCTCCAGCGCGTCGATGAAGCCCGAGATGTCTCCCTGAATGAAGCCGTACTTCAAGCCCGCCGTCTGGGCGATGAACTCACCCGCCGCCGGCAGAATCGAGGTCTTGCCGGGACCGGGAAAGCCGGGAGTCGAGTTGATGATCGAACCGTTGCCGCTGGTGGCTAATTGTCGGGTCGTGCCGTTGAGCAGCGCGAAGTTGACGCCCATCTTCATCGAGTCGGTCAGCTTGACGCTGAGGATCATGGCCTCGATCACGACCTGCGACGGCGGCACATCGATCTCGGCGACAACTCGTTCGATCCGTTCCAAAACCTCGGGAAAATCGACGACCACCAGAGCGTCTGTCTGAGACAAACTATCGCCGCCGACTTTCGTTCGCGATTGTTCGAGACCCAATTCCGCGGGACTGGTGACGGCGATCAAGCCCCCCGGCTTCGTGAGTAGCGGCGTGATCAAGGCTTGCAGATCTTTGACGGCGACGTACCGCGGCCGAAAGACCTTGGTGACGGTCTTTCGCGCGGACTGCTTGCGCTGCAGTGCGTCCTGGGTCGTCGAGACAAACACGAACTGTCCCTCGCGTTCGTAGATGAACCCGGCCGACTTGGTGATCGCGTTCAAGGCTTGTTCGGCGGAGACATCCTGCAAGTTCGCGGCAGGAACTTTGCCGGTGACTCCGCGTCCGACCAGGATGTTCAGGCCCGACAGTTGGCCCAGCATGGCCAACGCTTCGCCGATTTCAGCGTCTTGAAACTGAATCGAGAATTTCTCGGGTTGTCCTTCGACCGGCTCGGCTCGCAACAAGCTGGGCCTCTTGGATGACGCAGGTTTCGTGTCTTCTTCGGCTGGCGGTTCGGGTTCATCCTCCGGCATGCGACGCCTCGTGTCGGAGGGAACCAAAGATTCCTGGGAGTCCTGCTGCCGAGCGTCCAGAACTTCTTGCAACTGCTTTTGCATCTGGTCCAACTGCTTCTGCTGTTGGCGTTGTTGCAGCAGTTGAGTCGCTTGTTCCAATTCGTCCGCCTGTCGCTCGATCTGAACTTGCGCGAGTTCATTGAGTTGGCGTTGCATCGAAGTCAGACGCGAGGCGACACGCGACGTGCCGCGCGAGCCGGTTGCCGACGTCGTTGGGAGTTCCAGTTTCGCTTTCGTTTCGTTGCCGGTTCGCGACGCTTGCTGAGAGACTTCAAAAGTCCGATCCGCCAACGGATCAGTGGCGAACGGGTCTGACGAAATAGAGCGTTCGGAAGTGATCGACTCGACCTTCGTCCGTTGTTCGTCCGCAGTTGGCAGTCGGCCGACCTCCGGCTGAATGCTCGGCTGTGACATCTGCTTCGTCGTTTTTGCCGAGTGCTGAACGCCCGCGATGTTTGCTTTTGGACGAGTTTTGCGGGCCGTCGTCGCGTTAGTTTTGGCGGCCGCCGTCTTGTCGGACGCCGCGGAGCGAAATGGCTGTGAAGACTCCGTTGGGACGGAATCGCGCATTCCGCGCTCATGACTCTCGACCGACGCCGACGCGGGAACGCTCGCCGACTCGCGGGGCGAGAAGACTTGTATGCCAATGCCCCACGCGGCGAACGAGGCCACCACCAAGGTACCCAAGCTCAACACGCGTGCGGCCGTTTTAAGAGGCGTCGTCGTCATTCGGCCCGTCGTCCCTGACTGACAGAATCCTGTTTGGGATGATTATTCTTTGGCCGGCTCGGTCTCTGGGTCTTCGACTTTGAGTCCATCCTTGATCGCCAGTTGCCATTGCTGGTTCCCTTCCGCGAGCGTGACGGACTTGCGATTCACGGCGACCAGCCGCAGCGAATGTCCATTCCACGACACCGACTGTCCTTCGGGAATCAGTCGATTGTTGATCCAGGCGGCTCGGCGGCGTGTGCCCACGATCGTGCTCTTGAGCAACAAGCCGTCCAGCTTTTCGATCGGTTTGGTCTTCGTCGCCGTGACCGCGGATTCGGCGTCTTCGGCAAAGAGCACCGGCAACGGAAATTGCTCGTCATTCACGCCGAAGGGCTTGGCGGGAAACTCGTCGACGTTGGCGGGTTGCAGGAAACGATGTTCCTTGAGCAGCCGCTTCCAGGCCTCACTGTTGGACGCGGCGGTCGTATCGGCGGTGGACTTGGCCGATGTCGCGGCGGTTGAGGACGTCGATTTCGTTCCCGCGTCACTCGCTGGAGTCGCAGCGGCCTTCGCACTCGAAGTGGGAGTGGTCGAAGCTGCAACGCCCAGTGCCGGCGAATTCCCCGAGAAGGCTCGCACCAACGGCGGCACCCAAAAGTACAAGCCGACCAACAACAACAAGCCCAACGCCGCCGTCTTCGGGGCACTGGCCTTCAAATCGCGAAGCAGTTGCTGTCGGAAACCTGGAGAGTTCATGGTTGATGGAGGTCAGAGGTCAGAGGTCAGAGGTCAGAGGTCAGAGGTCAGGCGTTGCGGGCACGTCATTGTTCTTCGTTCTGACTTCTGCCGCTCTGATTTCTGACCTCTGTTCCATCTAGGAATCATCGGCTTGAGTTTGATTCGGTCTGTCGCTCTTTTCGGTAAAATCCGCAAAGCTTGCCCGTTTCACGTAGACCGAGAATGTGATGTTGGCTCGCAGCGGTTCTCCAGACTGCTCGTTTTCACTCTTCAACGAGAGCCGGTCTATTGCAAACAAGGTTGGTTGAGATTCCAGCCCGGTCAGCAACGACGTGATGCGGCGGAAATTGCCGGAGACGACCATCTGATAGGGGACGACTCGATACGCGGCCCGCGTCGTCGCGGCTTGTGGCTGAATGCGTTCGACGTGCAGACCGGAGGCTCGCGCCAGATCGGCGACCTTTTGTAAGACGCCGTGCAGTTCGTTCTCGTCATCCAACAGGCGGTCGAGTTGTCGCACGTTGGCTTCGCGGTCGCGCAGATGTTTCTGTTGTTTGGCAGCCTGCTGCATTCGCTGCGGGATGCCGTCAATTGTCAGGTTGGCCTGCATGATCTCGCGCCGCGCCGCCTGACAGGCGCGCTCGCCGGGCAAGTAAATGACCAGCAGAAAGAATCCCACGATCAGCGCCGTGCCACCGATCGACACGATGTTGTCACGCCGGACGGAGTTATTCATCGTCAAAATCCTTGCGTGTGGGTTGGTCCCGAACGAAGCGACGAGTTGTTCGCGTCCTGGGCGACTCGCTGGTCCGACTTCGGTGTGGTTTCCAACCAATCCTTCGGGTTTTTCACCTGCAACCGCAGTTGAAAGCACCGCAGCGATTCATCGCGCACGCGATGTTGTCCCGAATACACCAGCGTCGACCGTTCAAACAGTGTCGACTCGCGCAGCCGGACGAGGTATCGCGAAATGGCGAAGTCATCCGGCGCGAGTCCGTGCAGTGTGACCAGCAACGCCGAACGATCGTTCGCCAATCTCAATTCTGCCAGGTCCGTTTCAAAGGGCGATGCCGGCGACTGGTTCGCCCGTGACGCGGTGGACGGAGGCGGAATTCTCATATTCGTGGGCGCGAGTCCTTCCACAACTCCGATTTCGGTCTGGCATTCGTTTAAGCTGACGAACTCCGGCAGAGCGTTGGTCAACGCCGCCAGCACACGCGTGGTGGGGACGCGTACGGACAACTGAGTCAGCAATTGAGTTTGCACGTCCAAGTCGCGGAATCGCTGTTCCAGTTCCGAGTCGAGGGGCAACAACTGTTCGAGACCTTCCGCCTGGCTCTTGAGTTCGTCGCGCCGAGTTTCCAGCTTGCGTTGCAGCTTCCGTTGCTGCCAGGTGCCCAACATGGCCAAGGCCAGGAAAAAGGACACCATCATCCGCCGCCACAGCGTCGTGTGTTTCCGACGCCGTTGCTGATGATAAGTCGCGGGCAGAAAGTCAATTTGTGGGACCATGATGACGATTCTCGACACTAACCCGACGCGCCAGCGAGGGCGGGATCACGCTTCGCCATCGCTTGCGCGTTTTGAACTTGCGCTGTTTGTGGTTGCCCTGACGACTTTCATCGAGGAATCGTGGCTATTGGGCAAGACTCCATCCGGCTTGCCCGGATGGTGAATCGGATGGTTGGCTAGCGCCGGCGGCACTCTCGTTGAGTGCCCTGTTTTTCTGCGGTTCGCCGCCGGAGGCGGCGAACCGCAGAAAAACAGGGGTCGGGAGGGCGACGTTCATCGCTAGCTCTCCATCGTCTTCCCCATCCGGACAAGCCGGATGGGGCCGAATCAAAAACAGCGCAAGTTCAAAACTTGCGCGTCGGGTTAGTGTGCAGTGTTCCATTCATCCCTTAACAAACGGTTCGCAACGAAAGCCCCAACGCCGTGGTCCAATGTCCCGGACGTTCGAGCGCCGGCCGCGTGTGCGGTTGACGGCACAAAGACACAAACGGATTCCCAACCTCAACCGGGCACGCGAGCGATTGCCCGAGGTACTCGGCCAGCCAGGCGCTGGCATCGCGGCCGGTCACGAACAACTTCGTCACGGGTTGTCCGCGAAACGTGACCACGAAGTAGCGGAAGCAAAGTTCGACCTCGGACGTCAGCGATTCCAGCAATGGCCGAGTCGCTTCAATCACGGAGCGATGAATCTCATTCTGCGAGTCCAACGCGGCCGAGCCAGTGACCGAAGCTCGCAAGCGATTGGCTTCCGCCGGTTCGAGTTCCAAGTGCTTCGCGACCGCCTGATCCAATTCGCGTCCGCCCGTGGCGACGTACTTCAAAAACAGAATCGCGTCCCCATCGGCGATGACGACCGTGGTCAGATTGTCTCCCAAATGGAGATAGGCCACGCGGTCGGTGTTTTCGCTCAGCCCGTGCCGGAAGGCTCGGAGTACGGCACACGGCTCGACATCGACCGCACGTGGCGTGAGCCCTGCCCGATCAAGCACTCGCAAGTGCCGCTGCAAGACCGATTGTTGACAGGCCATCAGCACGACTTCTTGTTTCACCGTTGACTCTTGACGCACCTGCCCGGCCAAAAGGTATCGCAGTTCGGCGTTCTGTGCCGGATACGGCAGACGTTCATCGGCTTCCCAGCGCACGACCTTCTCGATTTCCTCGGGAGGCAATTGCGGCAATCGCACGCTTTGCAAAAACAGATCGTCCGCGGTCACGCAGCTCACCACCGACCGACCTCGAAAGGGATGCCCCGAGACCATCAATCGCAGAGTCGTCGCCACCGCGTCGTCGTACTGGTCGTCAGTCTGAGCACCGCGCGGCGGCAATTGGCTGTGCGCCAACGCGCTGAGTTCCGTACGGCCGGGCGAGCCCGAGAGTTGCACCATCATGACCGAACGCGCGCTGAGATGCAGACCGATCGGCGTGGATTGCGTTCGTGAGAAGGAAAACATGGTGTCCAAGGATAGGTCGCGTTTCGGCGACAAGTGCGACATTTTCCGCGACGCGCCACGGTGTTGATTGAGATCGGTCGAAACGGAATCGCCGGCGCTCGCTCGCGCAATCGTCGCGATCAGTGCAACCGACGCCAGAAGAGCACACGCCAACGATAGCCCGCGAAGTCCGAGAGCTGACTCGTGGAGCCTGGAGACGTGTTAGACATCGGCGACGACGTTGAACCGGATGCCGGCGAGTAGCCGCGGAACAACGGCAGGCTGTCGCGGTACGTCACGCCCGCCAGCGGACTGAGATGAAACGTCGGCTCCAGTGACAGCCCGAGAGTGTCATACGAATCGCCCCAGCCGGCGAACGTCGCGGGATCGGCGAGCCAGTCCACAAACGGAGTCTGCGGAAAGCCATTGTTGGACTGGATTTGAATCAACAGTTTCCAGATGGAATGCAGTGAATTCCACAGTCCGTTGCTCAGCGTCCACTCCCAGGCCATCGTCAGCTTCAGGCGCGGGGTCAGCAGTGGGCCGCGCAAATCGGTGAACCGCAGACGTTGGCGACGAACGCGGAAGCTCACGGGACTCGGCCGACTCGCCTCGCCCACGACCGTCAGTCGCCGATTCGCGCTGTCGACGTCAGAAATCGGATACCAGTTTCCGCTGTTCCCGTCCGCCAGCCAGATTGCGTGTTGGCAGTTGCCCGTCACTTTGCTTAGGTTGACGTCGTTGGGCAGTTGCACTTGGCTGAACGGCTGGCGCAGCGGAACGCTTGTGGCCTCTGAGCCTGCGATATCGATATTGGTGGCGTCCAGAAGTTCATAGCTTCCGCCGGAGTCGGTGACGGTGCTGGTCAGCAGAACCGCGCCGTCAACCGTCGCTCGAGTGTTTCGCTCGAACTTGAGTTCCCGCGCGACGATCGACGGCAGCCGTGGGAAAATTGTCGCGTTCGAGAGCAACGCCGCTCCGTCGGCGTCTCGCCAGTTCAAGCCGGTCAAGAACACGTTGTTGCCGGACACCGTGACGCGACCGCTGCAGACGAGCGTGCCTTGGATGACCACGTTGTCGTCCAGTTCCAGATTCCCATCACGGTAGAAGACGCCGAGTGGGTTCCTCTGAGACGGTCGCAGGATCGCCTTGGCGAGCGTCTCGGTCGTGAGCTTTTCGGCGTCGTAAATGAATCCGCCGACGTACAGTTGATACGTTTGCCACGCGGTGAACGAGACCGTCGGCGCGACAAGTGATGAGCTTGCCGTTTGGTGCGGGACGTTGAGCTTTTCCAAATCAGTTTGATCGGATGTATTCAGCGAGTTCAGCGTGGTGACACCACCGCCGAACGGATGCGGATGTTGCAGCGCCGGCTGTCCGCCGATCGTGGGAGCGTACCGAGACCCCACGGAGAGGAGGTAATCGTTGCGAGTGCTGCCGTTCCAATTCGGTCCGGTGAAAAGATCCAAACCTGTGTTCAGCCACACGGAGCCATCGATGCGATCACCGGGCTGAAGTGTGAGCGACGGGTTGTCGTTCGATCCGGTGGTGGTGAACAGTGCGTAAGTCTGGATGGTGTCGTAGTTGGCCGAGTTTGGCATCACGTCGATCGCGCTCGCGGAATCGGCTGGCAGGAGCGTTCGGCCGGGGACGCGCGGTTGTAATTCGACACCGACTTCCACGACATCCGTGACGAAGTCGGTGATGTCCGTCGCCGATTGCCATTTGCCGGTCGAACGGACCAACAATTGAAAGGCTTGTTTAGTGGCGCTGGCCGCCGTGTTCGCGCTGTCGCTCGTCAAGCCCGGCGAGGTACTGTTGAAGACACTTCTGTTCTCCGTCAGATTGGTCTGGCCTTGGCTGGTCGGATAGGCTGCGGGTGACGTCTGGCCGTCGATCGTCCGAAACTCGACGGCATAACTGGCCGTGCCCTGGGAGTCGTTCTCCAGAATTCCCGAAACGCTTTCAGTAACTTCTGTCCAGTCCGACGCCTGCAGCTTAGCGAGCGCGATCGTTGCCCCGGACTCGGCGGCTCGGTGAGCCAATTCCTGGCGATTCACGTTCTGCCGAATCTGCAAGCCCCGCGTTTGTGAGCTGATCGCGGCGTACGTCAGCAACATGCTCATGCTGACAGCCGTCATGACCAGGATCAGCGACATCCCACCGCGGCGACGTCGAGTCCGTGAAACGCGACTCTTCGACTTACTGAAATTTAAACCTCCCACGGCCGCGTCTGACACATCCGGAGGACGTTCCACACTAACCCGCAGCGTTAGCGAGGGCAGAGGTAACAAGCCCTCGCTAACGCTTCGGGTTAGTGTCAAACCCGACGGTGGGCGGTTTTTCAATCTTCGCATGACCAACCTTCAAAATTGCGGCAGGACTTGCGTCGTGGGAAACAATTGAACGTCGCCGACCGAGACGCTGCCAGTGAGCCACTGAATGCTCAACACAATCGCGCGGCGGTTCGCGCCAGAGCCTTGTGTCAGCCAGATCACGGTGTCTTGAGTTCGGCTGGGGCCGGTGCCGCCGCGTGGACCGAAGGTCACATTAACGACCGGCGCCTGCGAAACCTGCAGCACCGCGCCGCCCAGAATCACACGTATTTGCCCCGGCTGATGGGGACCAACGACCGTCAAGTCCACCATGCTGAGGTTCGAATCGGGGGACAAGGGATCGACCAACGGCGGCGGATGGCCGCTACCGGTCTGCGTGATTTGATAGGTGTTGGCGGTGAGATCGAACGTGACGGTGTACGACGTGTTGTATTGCACAGACGCTTGCCGCGCGAGCCGCAAGTCCGCGGCCACCAAACGAGCCACGGATTCCAGGGACGCTTGGCCGCTGGTCGAGTCCAACGTGGGAATCACGACAGCCGCGACGATCCCCAAGATCGTCACCACCAACATCATTTCCACGAGCGTAAAGCCGCGACAACGTCGCTCGTCGACAACGGCACGTCGGCCGCTGTTGCGACACGGTGGTTGCCGCGAGTCGCTCAAACGCCACGCATCACGGTTCGTAGACATAGCGCGTACTCGCGGATCCAAAGAATGGGACCGCCGTCACGTCGTCCGTCAACACGGTCGAGTCGCGCGGTTCGATTTGCATTTCGATGTTGACTGTCGCTTGCCGCAAGCCCGAACGACTGCTGACGACACCTTGAGACCAACCAAGCTGCATCCAGGCCGAAGTGGCCGGGGACACCAGCGACAGGTCCATGTCGGACGGCGTCCAATTCACTTGAAAACGGACGTTGCCAAGATCCGCCGCGGTGACATTGGCCGTCTGGAAAGTTGGCACGCTGCGGCTGGCTGACAGCGTTGAAATACGCAAGCGATCACACAGCGGAATTCGCTCCGCGCTGGGTAAGCTGATCAGTTGAGTGACCGTTGTCTCCAAATCGGTCGAGGCGAAATCAATCGCCGTCGCGTTGCCCGGGAAGGCGACCTCCACCAACTGCTTCGGATGGCTCGGATCCCACGTGTACACCAGCACTTCACTGGCCACTGGCCAACGCGTTTGCGTGCCCAAAGCCGCCATTCCGCCGTCACGTCCGCCAGTCCACAACATCAGCATGTCGGGAATTGTGACGTTGCCGACCGTGCGCATCACTCCTGCCAAACCTAGCCGCGTCGGTTGACCGGAGACGCGATACTCGCCGACTTGCGACACCATGAATTTGAGACGTTCCACTGCCGCGCTGGCTTGCAGTTCGGATTCTTCGACGCCCTTGGTGTATGTCCAAGACATGTTCACGGCGTTGGACATCCCCGCCAGTACGACCGACATCATTCCGAGAATCGCCATCGCGATCATCAACTCGGCGAGCGTCAGGCCGCGTCGCGATGTGGCGACACGATCTCCGCTGACGCCGCCGTGGCGACGAGTTTGAGATTCGAGATTGGAAACTCGAAACCGAGGATTCATGGCACTCTCGTCAAGGAGTCGGCGGAACCGCCGCGAACACGCGAGTTTGCTCAGACACCAATTGCGAGCTGCTGGCGCCGACACTGTAAAGCACTTGCACCGTCACGCGTCGATAGGACGTGTTCTGCGACACCACCGTCCAGCCCGTCGCGGCCGGCTGCACACGTTCGACAATCGCCACTCGAGAAAAACGTTTGATGAACTCGGACGACGCACGCATCGCCGTCGGCCGCTCCGAGTTGGTGACATCCGTCATTAACGTCGACGTGCTGCCGCTCGACGACGGCTGATCCATTCCCAAAATCACACCGGACTTCGTCTGCGGCGGGCATTCTTTCCAACCGGTATAGTGGTCGATCGTGCGAAACAGCGACCGCGCCGAAGAAGAGGACGGGCTGCTGGGGACTTCCGTCGGAAACTGGGCGGCGGCGATTTCGTCCATGAGTTGGTCCGCCAGACCACGTCCCACCGTGCGATAAACGGCGTCGTTGCACGAATTGACCGCGCCCGCCATCGATGTCAACAAAGCACCGCCCGCCAGTGCCAGCACCGTCATCGCAATGACCGATTCCACGAGTGCGAAGCCACGGCGCGATAACTTGCGCCGGATTTGATGATTTCCACGAATGACATCAGCCCGCCGCGCGGATTTGAGATCGGAGAACCCTTCCTCACGCGGACACGACGGGCCTGTTTTGCCAGCGGATTTCAATTCGCCCCAGGTCGACACGACGCTTCTCCCGCACGGGCCACTCGACGCGGACGCGTGTCACGGGCTCCGGCTCTTGCGAATCGACGCGCAGGCGACAAAGGCGATGGTTTCACGACCGCGCATAAAAAAAGAGCGCGGCATGGTCCCCTCGAAGCTCCCAGCTCCCCATGCCGCGCCCAAAGTCGCATTCGCCAGGTCAGGCCAACACCGCAGAGGCGACGGGATTAGCTCCAACATCCGAAACATAGGTCACACTTTCCGCGTGTCAAATCGCCGGTGAAGAGTTCGCCGAGATTGCGGTTCCGCAATTGCGGATTTTGGATTTCGGGTTTTGGGTTCTCCGCCATTCGTGTTGAAAACGCAATTGTGAGCCGCAGGGCGCTAGCCGCGGGTGCGTGAAATCAACCCGCGGCTAGCGCCTTGCGGCTCACCGGACACAGAATCCAACAGGAATGGCGGAGAGCCGGATTGCGGAATGCTTGCGTCCGTCATCCGTTGCTGGCCGAGTCCTCCGTGGCGTCCTAAAATCCCGTCCCCAATCCGCATTCCCAAATCCGCAATCCGAAATCTCATGATCGCTCCAACCCACAACACGCTGCTCCGCCGCATCACCGACAAGGTTGAAGCGGGCGAGCGGCTGAACTTTGACGAAGGCGTGTTCCTCGACGAGCACGTGGATGTGCTCACGCTCGGACGGCTGGCCAATCTGGTTCGCGAGCGGAAGAATGGCAACCTGGCGTTCTACAACACCAACATTCACCTGAACCCGACGAACGTCTGTGTTTATCGCTGCGTGTTCTGCGCATTCCGATCGGACCTGAAGGCCCCGAAGAGCTACACGTTCACCGACGACATGCTTCGCGAGCGAACGCTCGAAGCGAAGGCCAACGGAGCGACCGAGATTCATGTCGTCGGCGGCCTGCATCACCAGAAGGATTTCGACTGGTACGTCAACGTGGTCCGAGTCATCCATGACACGTACCCGGAGATTCACATCAAGGCCTGGACCGGAGTCGAGATCAACTGGTTTGGACACATCACCAAGCAGCCGTACCGCTGGGTCTTGCAGCAGTTGATCGACGCGGGCCTGGG
>CAYSHJ010000210.1:0-2289 GCA_964430385.1 uncultured Planctomycetaceae bacterium | reverse complement strand
ACTGTCGCGAAGACATCTGCTTCCGATCGGACGATTGAGCGACATCCGTCTTTGCTCCCGGCGCTACCTGATCGGCGGTCGGACTTCTCTTGGCCGACAGGGCTGGCTGCTTATCGCCATCCGCTTCGGTTTTCTGCGCGGCCGATTCCGGTTTCAGCGCCAAGCGGCGTTGAGCCTCCGGAGTAGATTCCTCAACCACTTGCTTGGCTTTGCGTTCTTCCATCTTGCGTACTCGTGAAGCGGCCAACGGCTTCGCCGCCGCGTCCTTGACAGACTTGTCGCTCCGAGACAGATCCTCATCCTCGTTCAGCCGCACTTGTCCTTCACCGGCGGCATCCAATTGAGCCAACAGGATTGGCTGCTCAACTTCCAGGCTTTGCACAAGTTGGTTTTCGCGCAACTGTCGCAACGTCGCGGCGAGTTGTTGCGAATCCGACTCGACATACACGGCCAACATCTGATCTGGAGCAGCGTCTTTGTCCGAGCGGCGTTTGGCGAGATCGGCCGATTCACGTTCGGAACGGGCATCCGAAAAAGTCTTGGTGGCCTCGCCGGCGTCTGACTGCGCGATGTGGTTTTTCGCCAACAACAACTGCAATTGCTCCAGCCCTTTCTGACGATCAACAACCGTCAATCGCACGACCGCCACCTGATCGCCGCTGGCCTGCAACGCTTCAACGACGTCACCAATTTCCGCCTCTCGCAGTGTCGACTGATCAAAGTACAGCCCGCCGGACCCCGCGAAGACGCCGTCTCGGTTTGCGTTCAAAGCCGTAGTGCTCGCCGGAGCATTCAACGTGACCGAATTGCTGCCCAACGCGCCGTCGACCCTATTCGACATCCTTGATTCGAGACGGTCGCTGGGAACGGCGGTCTCCGTGGCAACACCCGCCGGCAAGGCACCACTGTTCCGGAAGTAATCAGCCGATGCTCCCTCTCGCAAATCCGTCGCGGCAATTTGCAGCGGCGAATTTGGGGCGGTCGACGGCTCACGGTCCATCGCACGAACGAGTAAGAACAATCCCGCAGCCGAGGTCAGCACCGTTCCGGCTCCATACGCCCAGCGACGCGATGAGCTTAGCTGGAACCACCAACTCCGTGCTCGCTGCGTCCACTTGGCATCGCCGTCCGGCAACCGGCCCGACGGAATCAGCATCTCCAGTTCGACGGCTTTGAGCACTTGCTGCGGGAACTCCGACGGCAGAGACTCGCGCGGCAAGTCCTTCAGCAGCGACGAGACCTGCCGGATCTCCGCCAGTTCCTGTCGGACTTCCGCCGACGCCGACAACCGCTGTTCGACCACCGCCCGCTCGGCGGAAGTCGCTTCACCGTCGTGAAAAGCAGACAGCAGATCGTCTTTGGGCAGGGACATGGGGAAGGTCTTGTTGGCGGAAGGTCAAGCGGTGACGGCGGAAAAGATCGGTTGGTTTCACTGGCCGGATCGGACGGGGCCACCTCGCAAAAAGTTCCCGTGGCTACGAGCGTTGCGAAAAAAGGCCAGTATTTCAATGCCGAAATCCCAAAGTTGCCCCGTCACGGGGTGACTCGGCGACTTTGGACCTGCACCGCACAGAACTTGAACTCCGGGATTTTACCGAAGGGATCGAGCACATCGGTCGTGAGGACGTTGGCGGCGGCCTCGCGAAAATGGAATGGAATAAAGACACAACCCGGCTCCAGCGAATCATCCGATCGAACGTCAAGTTCGATCGCCCCGCGTCGGCTGCGGACCTCGATCCGTTCGCCATCTTCGATGCCGAGCGAGGAAAGATCGAGCGGGTGCATCGCGGCGAACGCGGATGGCTCGATTGCGTCCAGTGCGCGGCTGCGGCGAGTCATGCTCCCCGTGTGCCAGTGCTCCAGCACGCGGCCCGTGTTGAGCACGAACGGGTACTCGTCGTTCGGAACTTCCGCTGCCGGCTGGTATCGGCATGCGACGAACTTGCCTCGGCCGGTCGGCGTGGGAAATGCGTCGCCGAAGAGAATTTGTTCACCATCGCCATGTTCCGGGTCGGCACACGGCCAGAGCTTGCCGGTCAGGCCGAGGTTCGCATGGCTCAAGCCGTGGTAGCTTGGACTGACGGAAGCCAGTTCGTCAAAGATGTCCGCAGCCGACTCGTAGGGCATCGACGCGCCCATGCGATTGGCGATCTCGACGATGATCCGCCAGTCCTGTCGAGCTTCCGCCGACGCCGACAACCGCTGTTCGACGACGGCCCGCTCGGCGGAAGTCGCTTCGCCGTCGTGAAAGGCAGACAGAAGATCGTCTTTAGGCAGGGGCATGGGGAA
>CAYSHJ010000209.1:0-8366 GCA_964430385.1 uncultured Planctomycetaceae bacterium | reverse complement strand
ACCTCAGAAGCTCCACTCACGACGCGGCCCGGTGTGTTCGTGGCGGAGCCACGACGGGCCGCTCTGAGCACTGGATGCCGATATGCTCTTGGGCACAGCCTCGGTCACGCTGTTACAAGTCCCGCAAGCAACTGATCGAAGTCGAACGCGAATGACGTGTCGAGCATGCGGGTTTTGTCACTGACTTTGGCGTTGCCGGTTTCGGGCGAGCCGGGATTGATGTGGTCCATTCCGAGTCCGCCCTTGGATTCTCATTCCTTGCCTTGGTCTTCTCCGTGTCTTCCGTGTCGTCCGTGTCCAACAACCTGTCCGCTACTTCCCCAGCAACTCTTCCTTCGAGAACTCGATATTCCGAGTCAGCCCGTTGTTCGATCGTGACCATTCGTGTTCCCGCCCAAGTTCCTTAATGCCGACGATCTTCAGTTTCGTTATTGACGCACCATTGCGAGTCCGATATTTTGTATGTGGTCGCTTACTCTATCGGAGTTGATGCTGAATGTCCCGACCCAGCCAAATCGACGAGCAACGCAAAAAACTGTTGCCTATCGTCTGCCAGACATTTAGCGAGCTGGGATATCGGCGGACCACGACTGCGGAATTGGCCGCGAGGTGTCAAGTTCGAGAGAACATCCTGTACCGTCTCTGGCCGGACAAGAAGGCCATGTTTTTGGCGGCGATCGACGACATCTTTCAATCCCGCGCCGAGAAGTGGGAGCAGATCCTGGTCGATCTCCCCAGCCCCGAGTTGCGAATCGAACGATTGGTGGCCTATGAGGCGCAGCACCAAGGCGAGTTCGGGTTTTACCGTGTTGTCTTCACCGCATTGGCGGAAACTGATGACGACGAGATGCGCGCGGCACTGACCCGCATGTACCGTCAGTTTCACAAGTTGGTGTCGAAACAGATTACGACGGGTCGCGAGAGTGATCGCGACCGCTTAACGGTGAGTGATGCCGCCTGGGCGTTGTTAGGGTTGGCCACGATTTCCAACATCATTGTGGAGCTGAATCTGCTGGGACCACGTCAGCGCAAGCAGATGTTTGCGGCCGTGGGGCAGTCGCTCGTGAACGACACGGTGTAATTACTCTCTTTTTTTTGCATGGTGTGTAAGTGGATGCTTACTATTCTTCTTTCAGGAGTTGAGCCAATGACCAATGCCTTGAATCGTCGATCATTTCTCGTTGGTGCGTTGACCTCGCCTTGGCTCGCGAGCCAATTGGCGGTCGCCTCGGGTGCTGACGTCTCCACGCCGCCGCCAACTCTGGACATTCACGTCCATCTGTTTGGAATCGGAGAGGGGGGCACTGGCTGCCGTATTGCGAAGTCGATCACGGATGGTTTGCAATTCCGTTACCTGATCGCACTCCTGGGTCTGCGGGTGCCGGGGAAGACGCTCGACAATCGGTACGAGGAAGAGTTGGCAGAACAGGTGAAGAGCTCCGGACTCAGCAAGGCGGCGATCCTGGGCCAAGACGCGGTTTACGATCGAAACGGCCAGCCGGACTGGGATCGCACCTCGTTCTATGTGCCGAACGATTACGTCTTTGATGTGGTTGCTCGGCACACCCAAACCATGATCGCTTGCCCTTCGATCAATCCCGATCGAGCCGACGCGTTGAATGAACTACTCCGTTGCCATGCGAAGGGGGCGCGACTGTTGAAGATTCATCCGCCGACGCAAGGGGTGAATATCGCCGACCGCAAGCACGCCCAGTTTTTCCGCTGCTGCGGTGAGCTCAACATGGTGGTTTTGGTTCACACGGGGCACGAGCACAGCGCTCCGGTCATCGACAAGAACCTCGCGGCGCCGCACCGGCTGGAGCTGGCTCTCGACCAGGCTTGTACCGTCGTAGCTTGCCATGCTGGAACCGGCTGGATCACCGACACCCCGGATCAACTCCCGGAGTTCCTGTCATTGCTGAAGCGTTATCCCAAACTGTGGGGCGACACGGCGGTGCTCGGAACAATCGGAAGGGTTCGCGACTTTGGCCGTCTGCTCGATGACGAGCAGTTTGTTCGCAGTCGTTTGTTGCACGGCAGCGACTTTCCCTTTCCAGCCTCCCCGTTGGCCCATGCCACGCGTATCGGAATGGATGAAGCGCAGCGTCTTGAAAAGGAATCCAATCTGCTGAAGAAGGATTTCAATCTAAAAGAGGCACTGGGCATCGGACGCATCAGTGCCCAACGAGCCTACGAGGTTGCCAGCGTCGGCCAGGCCATCAAGTGTTGTCGCGTTGTTTGCACGGTTCCCGTGAGCTCGTGGTGTTCAAGTCGATGCCGGCGTTCACGACGCTCGAATCACTGAATCGGACGACTGTCGGACGCCTATTTTTACAGGATCGACTTCGATGACTTCCCAACGATTTGTTGTTGTGGTGAATCCTCGCGGCGGAAAGCAGCGCGGGCTTGCGATTCTGGAACGAGTCAAGCCGGTCTTCGCAGCGGCCGGGATGGAATTGGATGTACGAGTGACCCAACGACCGCGACCGATTCACTGACTCACGGAGTCTCTGACCTATCTAAACCAGTACCACCGAATTCGACCGCCACGCGCGGCCATTTCTAGCCGCAATCAACATCGCGATTTCTAGGTCTAGCTCGCGTCCTTCGGTTCCGTAGACCGCATGGTCGTTGGCACTCGGAGAACCAGCCGTCTATTTTTCGCATTCGGAATCCGCTATTCCTCCGCGTGTGGTCAAAAAAGTCAGCCGTGCTGAAAGTTCTTTGACAATTCGAGTTTTTATGGGGCGGAGAAACCGGAATCTCGGCCGGTCGTGACCAAATTCGGCGCGGAAATCGCGCTGGGCCGGCGGAGATTTCGGTGTTTTTTCACGCGGTACGCACAGGGCGAACGCAGCCGAGAGATTGCATCAGGCAGCGCGCGATTGGAGCGGACGATGTTCACGCGGCGCGGCGGTGGTAATAGCGGAGCAAACCGCCGAGCCGTTCGCGGCACTCGATGGTGCCTGCAATCATACCGAGTTCGCCACCGGGATCGATCAGTTCGTTGTCGAGCCCTTGATGGTTTCGTTCTTCGTGATAGTGGCAGCCGAACTCTTTGAGACATTTTCGCAGCGAGGCTTCACCGAAAAAGATCATGCGGTCGGGCGCTTCGGACTTCAAACTCAGCATAAACCTTTCGAGGTGCGCGTTGCAGTTTGGGCTTCGCGGCGGCAACAACACCGGTTCGATGTCGGTGCTGGTTTCGAGGAAGTCGCGCAGCGGCGAGAACTTGGTGTCGCGGTCCACGAGGATGTGCGTTGAGTTTCGTAAGAATCCATTTTGCGGATCGGTGACGTTGCGAGCCATTTGTCGAACCCACGCGCTGTCCGGGCTGGCGGTGACTCCGGCGAATTCGATGCGGCGAGTTTTCAGTTCCATGACGACCAGCACGAACATCGTGACGAGTCCGTGCAGAGTCCAAGCCTCAGTCGTCGTGAAGTCGACGGCCGCGAGCGAATCCCAATGAGCCTTCAAAAACGTCCCCAACGACGTCTGCCGTTTCCGCTCCGGCGCAGGTTCGATGCCATTCGCCCTCAGAATGTTGCCAACAGTGTGGTCGCTGACCATATGCCCGACATTGGCCAGCGCCTCTTGAATCGGGTCGTACCCTCACGTCGGATTCTCAGGAGCAAACTTCAGTACCAGGTCCACGATCACTTGCTCAACCACCGGCCGCCCCGGCGAGGGCTGCCGTCTGTCCGAGCAATCCCACTTCCGAGCGACCAATCGCCGATGCCATCGCAAAATCGTTTCCGGCGTGACGATGCCAGCCAATTCGCGCAGCCGAGCCAGCCCCAACACCTTCCCTTTGACCGCCAACCGCTTCCGCTGGTCATCGTTCAGAAGAATCCGCCTCTTGCCGACGACCTCGCGCAGCACTTGGTTCTCCGTCCGCAAGTATTCGATCTCGTCCTGCTGACTGCGGTTGATCCACCCGGCCATCCCAATCAACAAGAACTGCCAAGGATGCAAAACAGAGTCCATCACGAAATTGTCCCTCGAAACTCGAAATCGTGTCGTCAGACCAAAGGTGATTCGACCGAAGAAGATATTAGAGCTAACTACGCGCCGCCCAAGATCACGTCGTCGCCCGACATGTCCGTCGTGGGTATCCCAGTTGCTCCACAGGGACAACTCGCACTCGAAGAAATCCCCAAGCCTCATCGGCTTTGGGATCAGCTCGGAAAGTCCGCGTTAGAAGTGATCGCCGACACCGCCTTCCGCTTCGGCGTGCTCGGCCTTTTCCTGGCCGGGAACCGGCGTCTCGTAGCAAAACTCTAAAGCCTTTTTGCAGCGAGAATATGAGGCCAGGCAAGTCCGATTGCTGGTAGGACGAGGCGTCTTTCCATTGGCCGCTCTTGGAATCGAAGTAGCGACGCGGGTTGAGGGTAACGGAACGGAAATGTCTGATTTGTCCGTCGTCGGACTCCGTTTCATTCAACCAGATCGCGACTCCGATCCCACTGGCGAATGGTCCGATCTTCTTCTCTGGCGGCTTTGCGGGCCGCGTCTTCGTGTCGTTCGACATGATCTCACTCCTGACTGTGAATGAACGCTGGACTCTCTGAGCGAGAGGCAGCAAGCGAAATGCCTGATGCAAACTCGACAGTGCCACAACTTTCCACGAAGCGCACGACCGGGCGATTGCAAACGATTGACTGCGACTCTTGAATCGAGGCTAACCATCTTGCGGGTTGAGACGACCAAACGACCCCAGCGAACACCAACCGATGACCTCTCAACGCTGCCATTGTCCGGCGATGGCAGCGTGAATCTGCTCGAACGCTTGACCGTGTTCACGACGGGAACGTTCACTCACGATCGCGAGGCGGTCGTCACTGACGGCTGGCGGAGAGAGGGATTGCATGGAGAATGGATTGCAGGGCATCCCGTCGATCAGCAGTCGGGCGTAGGCGGTGTACTTGGGCAGGTTGGTCAGGTCTTGGGAATGAAGTTGGCCGGGGTGTTTGCTGAGTTGTTCGGCGAGGACTTCCGCGTCGTCCGTGCCGACTTGGAAACCGATGATCGAACCGACATTTCCGAACACGGCGTCGGCAGTCGAGTCATCCAATTGCTTCAGGTACTGGTGGGCGATGGTCAGGCTCAGGCGATACTTGCGGGCCTCGCTCAAGATCGAAGCGAACGAACTGGTCGTGAAGTTTTGAAACTCGTCGATGTAGAGGTAGAAGTCGCGACGCTCGGCTTCGGGGACATCGGCTCGCGTCATGGCGGCTTGCTGGATGGCGGTGACCAGAAACGCTCCGAGCAGTGTCGCGTTGTCTTCGCCGACCCGGCCTTTGCTCAGGTTGACGATCAGGACTTTGCCTTGGTCCATAATCTCGCGCAGGTTGATGGAGCGCTTCGACTGGCTGACGATCGCCCGCATCGTGCGGTTTGTCAGGAACGGTCGAATCTTGTTTTGGATCGCGGCGACAGCCTCGGTGCGATAGCGGTCATCCCAATTCGCGAACTCGTGCATCCAGAAGCCGCGCACAACGTCATCGCGGATCTTCGGGACAACCCGTTCGCGGAAGCTTCGCTCGGCGAGCAGTCGCATCAATTCGAGCATCGTGCCGCCGTGTTCGACGATGGCGAAGACGGCATTTCGGAGCGTGTCCTCCAACCTCGGTCCCCACGAGTCGTGAAGCTTTTTGAACGCGGACACCACGCCCGACGTGACTTGGTCGATCAGCGTGTCGTCGTGACAAGCCAGCGGATTGAAGGACACGGCAAACTCGCGATCGCCGGCATCGAAAAGAATCACGTCATTGGTGCGGTGCGTGGGCATCAAACGCAGAATGGACGTCGCAAGATCTCCGTGCGGGTCGACGAGGCACACACCGCGTCCGGACTGAAGATCCGCATGAATTTGATTGAGCAACAACGTCGTCTTGCCCATGCCGGTCTTGCCGACGATGTAAAGATGCCGGCGGCGGTCTTCCTGACCGATGCCGATGATGCGGCGGTCCTCTCGAAAGCGGATGCGGCCGACGATGACCGACCCCTCCTCTTCTCCTGAGTAGAACTTCGCCGGCGCTTCAAGCTCAGCGAACTCGGTCGTCTGCATCTGCTCGGCAGCAACGGTGGCTGTGGGCGGATGCCAGAGAGTCGCGAGTTCTTCATGCGACAGCAGAAAGCCACGGCCTTGCAGCGGCTGCCAGCGACCACGTCGCAGCGACCCAAGACGAAAGGTCGCGAGGCGCGATCGCGTGAAAGCTCCGAACGCTCCGGCCAGCGAATGCAAGCGATCACTGGCTCGGTCGGTTCCGTCCCGTCGCACAATGACGCTCAAGCGAATGTGAGTCTCGAACAAATGCCCGCCCAGCTTGTCGCTCGCAGCTTGCAGGTCGGCTTCTCGTTCGTGGGTGCGGCCGGTGGATGTCACAAGCGTGTTGCTGGTGAAGTGGCCCACGGATCGTGCGGCCAAGAGGCCCACGATCCAAGCGAGCGGCCACGTCGCAGGGCGAGTGATGTGCCGTGCATAGAATGCGGCCAACCTGGGATGATGATGGAAGAAGGAACGGTCGAGCCGATGCAAGGCTTTGATTGCGGCATGGCCTCGCCGATGACTGGCCGGTCGCACGACGATTTCGACTTGGCAGCGGGTCGCTTCGTCGGACTTGATCGCTCGCAAGATGCCATTGATCGGGTCCGCGAAATTGCGATTGAGCTGATCTTCAAACTGCCCGTGCCGCAGAATGGGAAACAGTTCGGGCACGAGCGAGAGTTCTGACGACCAAGCCTCATCGTCTTCGGAGTCCGTCGGCGATGCCTCTGCTTCCGGAGTCGTGAGGGAACACTGCGGATAGTTCGCCGTGATCGGTCCGCAGACGAGTTGCGGGAGTTCGTCGGGACATTCAAAGAACAACCCGACTCGCTGCCACGAAGCTCCGTATCCGAAGACGATGGGCCGCCGCAGGTGATTCGCCTGATGGATCGCCGCGAGTGCCTTCTCCATATAACGCGGACCGCGTTCGTTGGTGGCCGGGGCAGCGAGGGCAATCAGCATCTGACCGGCAGATTAGCTCATCGCAGCCCCGCGCGTCTCATTTTCTATCTGCGTCACGGGATGATGGCACGTTGATTTCTGAGACGAGTTGACGAAAATCAAGTCATGGCAGTTGGTGGCTTACGGGAGATCCTGACGGGGCGCGCCGATAAACGAACGTTTTTTGAGACTGGTCGACGCCCGGCTCCTGCGAACGGCGTTCGATCGCCAGGCCACCGCGACAACGCAACTTCCGGTGAGTAAACTGACCACCAGAACGCTGCGTGGCGTTCATTGAATCCGCATAGACCCAGAACCCACGAAGCGGAAAAGTTCAACGCGCGATCTATCCGGCTTCGTCCGTGAAGCCGGATAGATCGCAATTCGTTAGACGGCTCGAATCCAAGCGTCACACGAGGTAGCAATGATTAATGTGGTAATCCTTTCAGTGCCTGTTGGCCTTCTGCTTTTGGCGCTCCTGTTTTGGGGACTCAAGAATCCCTTGGTCTGGACCATCCTAGCCGTAATTGCCATTGCTGTCGGCGTTGGATTCCTTGCCACGGGCATTACGAACGCCACGCTTCTTGGTGAGCGCCCCACGAACCCGCAAGTCGATTCTGCGGCTCAAAGTATCGGTTTCGGTGCGGGCGCAGCCGTTGGCGGCATTGCCTTGTTGGTAGTCTCCCTGCTGCGTCGTTCGAAGGCGAAAGGAGACACCGTCTAACGACAGGATGCAGCGGATTCGTGCTCGCGGTTTGGTCTGCTGGAGTCAGTCGCTCCGGTTAAGGTTATTGGTCGTTCATGGTTCCGCTCCGTCTTCCGCACGAACCGCTGATCCTGGACGTTCGGCCTCAAGGAGTATGAATGTGGCACTTGTTGTTCTGATCGGTTGGCAAGCGCTGGTGCTGGCGTCGATCGTTTTGACCAGCGTTGTGATCTGGCGCAGACGCGCGGCCGGCATTCCTTGGGGAGTCGCTTTGGTCGCTGGCGCGATCTTATCATTCGGCTTTGTCTCCGCCGCAGCCGGGCTGGGCGAGGGCACTTGGTCTGTCTCGTCTGCGGGTTTTCTCGTGGCAGTAGGAATCGGTGGTTTGGGGTTAATGAGTTTTGTTGGCGGTTCTCTTGGCTTGCGGAAGCGGTAAAAGGGGACATTCAAGGTTATCGGGCCGAACCTCTATATGGCCCCACTCTGTCAACAGAGCACACCGCGAACGCGGTGAGGAATTTTGGAAGTTTGTCCTCACGAAGTTGGTTGACAGAACACTGAGTTGGAATGGGATGCGGGTCGCTACGGGGTGGCTTCTGCAAGCGGTGTCGATTCGCAGCGGATCGCTCCGGTGCGACGCACCAAACATCTATTGAGGGTTCGGCCGAA
>CAYSHJ010000208.1:0-2280 GCA_964430385.1 uncultured Planctomycetaceae bacterium | reverse complement strand
TATTGCTTCGCGCGTTCCTCGTGGCGTTCTGTGGAAAGTTTGGGATCGACGAGCACTTTGCCTACAGCCTGAGCGTAAATCGTGGCGGGATTGAAGAACAGCGGCCAACCTTGTGGACCATAGCGCGCGGCTGCCTTCCTCGCGGACACGATCGACTTCTCCGCATCCGCCACGGCACCTTCGTAGTCGCCCAGCCTGACCTTCGCGAAGCCGAGTCCTTGATACGTGTCGGGATTGTCGGGATTGAGCCGCAGAGCCTCTTCGAAGTCTTGTTTGGCGAGCTTGGCCGCTTCGTTCAGATAAGCCCAACCGCGTTTCGTGAGCATGTTCGGCGACGCCTCGTACTGTAACGACATCGTGTAATCGTTGATGGCTTCGCGATATCTCTTGAGCAATGCAAAGGCCAGTCCGCGAGCGCGGTACACGTCGCCGTCGGGGCCGGACTTTTCGAGAAACAGTGTGAAGCCGTCGACGGCTTCCTGGTGGCGGCCCAGAGCCAGCAAGGCCTCGGCTCGCTGTCGGATCGTTTCTGAGTCGGCATTGTTCGTCGCCAGAGCTTTGTCGAAGGCCGCGACCGCGTCGGGCATGCGACCGGCTCGCTGATGAATGCGGCCGATTTCTTGATAGCTGGCGGCGTGACGGCGTGCTTGCGGTTCGAGCTTGATGGCTCGCTCGAAGTCCATGAGCGCTTGTTGCGGCGCGTTGAGATTGACCTGCACGAGGCCTCGGAAGTGATAGATCGACGCTTGCTGCGGCGACAGCCGCGCGGCGGTCGTCAGTTCCGTGAGCGCCCGTTGGAACTCGGCGGCCGCGCGGAGCACGGCATTGGCGGCGTCAGACTCGACAATCTGAATCGCATTCAAGCGGGCGGCCTCGGACAAGTTGATGTGCGGCGCGGCGAAATCAGGTCGGAGTCCCGCCGCCTTCTCGAAATCAGCGTTCGCGGCGGCATAATCCGTTTGTAAGACGAACACGACCCCCCGATTGAGGTGCGCGTAGTACGACTGCCGGTCGAGTTCAAGCACTTTCGCGAAGTCGCGGTGCGCGTTGTCGAACTGTTTCAATTCAGCGAACGCGACAGCCCGAGTCAGATAGGGCCAGATGAAGTCCGGGCGGCGAGCGATGCAGGCGGTGTAGCTCGCGGCGGCGGCGGCGGACTGACCCATTTGCAGATGGCACAGGCCAATCAAGTCCAGTGACCAGAAGTCGTCCGGATCGACTCGCAAAGCGTCCTGATAGTGCATCAAAGCTGCGGCGTACTTTTGCCGAACGCGGTCTCGCTCGCCGAGCAGGAAGTGATCCAATCGCGATTCAGGTTTGAGCGACTCGGCGTGCTCGAACGCCTTGGTTTGCGAGTTGGATTCGCCAAGCTGCCCATGCAGGTCGGAGCGGATGAACCACAGCGGCTGCGAAGCGAGGCCGAGTTTTTCGGCCAGCGTCAGTCGTTCCAAGCCGCGTCGCGCGGCCTGTTTCAACTGCTCGGAATCGTCTGGCGGGACCAGCGACATTTCCAACTGTGCCAGCGTGACGAGCACTTCCAACACGCCGGATCGCCACGATTTGATCGCGTCTTCGCCGAGCATTCGCAATCGTTCGTCGAGTTGATCCGCGTTGTCGAAGTCGAGCGCGAACAAGTCGAGCGCGGCAAGCCCGTGCTTTTGAGCTTCACGGCTGTCTTCGATCGAGTTTTCTCCGGAAATTCTTCCGCCAAAAATCCGTGTCTGCTCGACTTCATGGTCAAACGCCGCAAGCTGGCCTTGAGCCGCATCGACGTCCGCACGTTCGGCAATCGCGCGATTGACGAAATCAAGCTGCGTTTGAGCTTGCTGCCGCAGCTCAGTCAATCCCGTTTCGCTGGATAGCAGCGTGACGACTTCGGTCAACAGGACTCTGGCTTGCTGAAACTCTTGTTTGTCGTCGACGGCTTGTTGAGCTTCGGCGATCCGTTGCTCGGTCTTCGTGCGAACTCCGGCCACTCGCTCTCGTTCGGCGCCGGCCTGCAGGCGTCTGACGTCGTCGAGCTGATTCTGAATGTCGCCTCGCACGGTGACCAGTTGGGCTTCGGCTTGCACCTGTCCCAGCGCTTCGGTCAGTAACGTGTTAGCTTTCGCGAAGTCCGACTGCTCGATGGCGGTGCGAGCATCCGCGACTTTCGACTGCGCGGCGGAACGGAGTCCGTCGATGCGGATCGTCTCGATCCAGTACCAAAGACCCGAACCGGCGATCAGGACAATGAACGTCGCGGCGGTGCTGGTGACGAGCGTGCGATGTCGCTTTCTC
>CAYSHJ010000207.1:0-4703 GCA_964430385.1 uncultured Planctomycetaceae bacterium | reverse complement strand
CGAGAGTGTTCGGCCCGGAACTGCTCAAGCAACTGGCCGCGCGCGTGGACGAAGGAGCCGGCCTGTTGATGGTTGGCGGCCTGCACAGCTTCGGAGCGGGCGGATACGCCGACACGCCACTCGCCGAGTTGCTGCCCGTCGCGATGCTCAAGAGCGAAGCGATTCCCGAAGACGACGTTGACTCGTCGCAGCGTCACGCGGCCGAACTGCAAATGATCCCGACTCAGCAGGGCCTCAATCATTACGTCATGCGCATCGACTCGCCGGATCAAAACCGCAAGAAATGGCTGGAACTGCCGCCGCTCGAGGGCGCGAATAAGCTGCGGCCGAAGAACGATTCTGTCGAGATCCTGGCGACATCAGCCGACGGCATTCCGCTGCTGTTTTCGTCCGAGGCCGGCCGCGCACGAGTGATGGCCTTTGCCGGCAACACGACCTGGCGTTGGGCACTGCACGGACAGCGCGGTACTCATCAACGCTTTTGGCGGCAGATGTTTTTTTGGCTGGCGCGGAAAGAACTCGACGAAGGCCAGACGGTTTGGATTCGGATTGACCCGCGCAACTATCTACCCGGCGCACCAGTCAAGCTGACATTCGGAGCACGTTCCGCCGACGGAGTGCCGATCACCGATGCTGACTTTGCAGTAACCGTCACCTCGCCAAGCGACGACAAAGACAAACCCATCGGTGAGAAACAGACGCTGACTCCGCAAAAGAACGGCCAAGAATTCACCGCCGACTTTCGCGAGACTCCGCTTCCCGGCGACTACTGGGTTCACGTGTCGGCAAAGAAGGGGGATCAACCGATCGGCGAGGCGACGTCGCGCTTCCTGGTCGACCAACGCGATCTGGAACTCGACAACCCGGCCGCCGATCCCGGACTGCTGGGCGAACTGGCCTCGCTGACCGGCGGTTCGGTGGTCACTCCCGAACAACACGCTGCGTTTCTGGAGCGGTTGCAAAAGGAGGGCCTGATCCGTCGCGAGGAGACCGAAGTCACACGCCTGACAATGTGGGACAACTGGCCGTTCCTGATCTCGTTCGTCGCGCTGCTGACAGTTGAATGGACACTCCGCAAACTGCGCGGATTGGTGTGATGAGCCCAAAAAATGGTTTCGAAACAACCCCGATGTGTCGTCGTGCAAACGACCGCCCGCCAGAATAACCTGTGTCATGGCCAGTCCACCGAGAGAGTCGAGAAGAAGTCAATTACCAATCTCAACTCAACGCGAGCCACCTGGTCATTCCTTTTTCAATCCCCTTCCGCCCCTCCCTGGTGACTTCGGGGCTTAGCCGCAGCTTGAAACCCAACATGACTCAGCCCATCCAGTTCCCGAACGAAACCCGATCCAACGCCGCACGCCAAGTTGTCTCCGAACGTGAGGCGCTCGCGTTGCGGACGTTTACGCCTAGCCAGGCGGTGCTCGCCAAGTCGGCGGGCGTGTTCCATTGGACACCGGAGAATCGGCGGTTGTACGACTACAGCTCGGGCGTTCTGGTCGCGAACTTGGGGCACAATCCGAAGCGGTGGCTCGGGCGGTTGGCGGGGTACATGGGGTGGTCGGCCGAGATGCTGAATCCGGCGAACGGGTTTGATGATTATTACCCGGCTGTGCCGCTGACGGCCTACAACGCTGTCACGGAAATTGAGACCCGCGCGACCGAGCGATTGGTCAAGAGCCTGCAAGCCTCACCGGGCGGCGGGCGTTTGCAGACGGTGATGTGGGCCGCGTCCGGCAGCGAGGCGGTGCAGAAAGCGCTCTGGGCCTGTCTGCATCGGGACGAATCGCGAGACATCCTCCTCGCCACACGCTACGGTTTTCATGGCAAGAAGGGACTCGCCGGAGCCGTCACCGGTTGCGAGACCGATCACGAACGTGACCCGCGCGTGAAGTTCATCAGTTTCCCGATGGCCGAGTGCGATGACGTCAGCAAGTACGGCTCGACATTCGATCCTGCGCCGTACGTCAACGAACTGGAAAAAGTCTTCGCCGAATTCGGCCACCGCATCAACTGCTTGATCACCGAGCCGTACCTCGGCGGCGGCGGCAGCTTTCATCCGCCGGCCGCGTACCTGCAACTGCTACAACGCTTCTGCCGAGCGCACGATATCGCGTTCATCCTCGACGAAGTGCAGGCCAACTTCGGCCGCTGCGGGCGGATGTACGCCTTCGAGTCCTACGGCATCGAGCCGGATTTCGTGACGCTCGGCAAAGGCTTGGGCAACGGAGTCCCAGTCAGCGCGGCGGTCGGCCGAGCGGATCTCATCGCCAGCCTGAAATACGGCGAAGCCTCCGACACTTGGTCCGCCAATCCACTCGGCTGCGCGGCGGTGCTCGCGACGCTTGACGAGTTCGAATCGACCCCGATCATCGAGCATACGCGGGCGTTAACGCCCGTCTTCTTCGAGGGTTTGGGCCGGCTCAAGGAGACCGGCTTGGTCGCGAAGGTTCGAGGCGAAGGCCTGGTTTTCGGCATCGAGATCGCCGCTCGCGGGTCGCTTTCGGCCAACGAGGTCGCGGTCCGGATTGTCGAAGCGTGCTATCTCGGCCAGTCGGGCGGCGACGGCATCCACCTACTCGGACCTCTGGCCGGAAACGTGATTCGCGTCAGCCCGCCGATGACCATATCACGGGCCGAGGCAAAAACGTCGCTGGACTTGCTGTTGGAGATCTGCCGAAAGCTTGCCGATCAATTGCCGGCGTGATTTGTCGGGTCGACGTTGCCGGCATCCGAGGCCGATGCCGATGCTGACGGCGTCGGTCAGGGAACCGCGTGCAGTCACCAGAACTGGAACAACCGGACCGCCTCGTGCATTCGCAACAATCTCGCCAATTGACTGACGGTTGACGAAAACTTGGAAAAATGGAGACTCATTGCTTGGTGTTGTGCAAGTACCGCGGTTTAATGGCTACGGTTTGGTCGCTCGGTCGGCCGAGCAGTCGCTCACCCTCAAGATCTGCATCTCGCGATGAAAGGCCCTTCGTGATCGCACCCAGCAGTTACCACCCGCAGGCCGAACTCGAACAGACCATTGCCGACCTGGAAGCCCTCGACGATTGGAACACGTTGATCTTGTCGGAGGTTGAGATCGGGATCTTCGACTGGCCGCTCGGTTCGCACGAGTTGTACTTGTCGCCGAGTTTCAAGCGATTGCTCGGTTATTGCGACCACGAGTTGCCCGACTCGCTGCAAGCTTGGCTGAGCCACATCCACTCGGACGACTACAACCGCGTGACCTCAGGCCTCGAGCGGGCCGTACGCGGTGAAGCTCGCAAGTTCCAAACCGTGCATCGCGTGAAGCACCGCGATGGTTCGTCGCCGTTGTTCCTCGTGAAGGCCAGCATCGTCCGAGCGACGGATGGCACGCCGACTCGCTTGTTGGGCGCCGTCATTGATCTGACGCCGGTGACGAACGAATTGCCGTCGACGCCCTTGGTGTAATTCGCGCCTTGCCAGGATCCTCGCGAAAAAAAGCCCGTCACCTCGCGACGAGATGACGGGCTTTTTTGCTTGGCTGGGAACGATCACGAGCCAGCTAGTTTCGCGGCATGGTCGCCGTGACCGACGGCTTCACGCGGCGGCGGACGTCCGTCTCCAACACGCCGAAAGCTTGTTCGTGACGCTGCAAAGCCATCGACAAAGCACTCAACAATCGTTTGCCCGTGTAATGATTCATGATGATCCGTTGGGACACATGCACAGTGACGTTGCCTTGAGCGTACGGGTTCGGGTTCAGGCCCAGATCCAGGATCAACTCTTCCGGCGTGCTGGACACGCGGCAGAAGTTGGCATAGCCCGCAGTCGCGGCGGAATCATCCACACTCAGCGTCTGCTGCTGAGCGGCCGGACCACTGGCGGCGGGGGCGGGGACGGAAATGGCGTCATCAGGTACATCAGATTTGTCTTTGGCCACGAACATTCTCCTTCTGAACTGGCGAAACGTAGTAACCGGAAAAAACATTTCGGCGGCGGTTACCGCAATCACGTCAACGGACCAACACACCGACCGGTAAACAGCTTCGATCGAGCGAGCGGACATTACCGGCCGACTGGACGAGAATCAACGGCGGCGTCCAGAGGCGGCTCTTTTTCAAGAGGCAAGAGCTGTCTTCGACAACGTGTCTTGCCCAGCTTCGCGGTGAAAGCGGCAAACGCCACCGGCGTCGATTGGCTCAGGTACTCACAGCGATGTCGTCGGAGTTAAACCGCCGAATGTTGCGTCCGAGGCCACAAGCAGCATCGCATCGAAGGAATCACGGCTGCACGACGTTTGAAAACTTCGGATTCAATCGTGCTTCCGGCGGTGGTTGCTCGCCCGGCAGGCGGAGTGGAACGACAACCGACCTCTTTTCCAGCGCCTGCCGCGGCATCGTCCGCTGTAGTTCGAAGCCGGCCGGGCGGTGATCGGTCGAGGGACCGGCGTTGTGATCGGGCAACGGGTCGAAGTAGTTCGCCTCCAACTTCTCTTGCTGCGGCGTGCGCGGCACAAGGTCAGGAACGCGAGTAAACGCCGGATGGCAACCACTCAGCGCGACCACGCAAACACTCGCCAGCAACCCGTCGATCAACCTGATCATCCGATGACCTCTCCATGCACGGCGGGTTCCCTCGCCACCCAAGTAGTTCTCCGACCGGCGGACTTGTAACAGACCATCCTGAAGTGGCTCAACGTCTTCTTGAGCGTACTCCCCCACCGACCG
>CAYSHJ010000206.1:0-7122 GCA_964430385.1 uncultured Planctomycetaceae bacterium | reverse complement strand
GCGATTATCAATAGCTGGACCAGTCCTTCCATTGCGCCCGACGTTTTTAACGTTCAAGTCGATGGCGTTTTGGTGTTTAATTCTGCTTTTGACAACAGCACGCCACCATCGACTCCAGCCTATATTGCACCACTTGGCGGTCAGTTGACGCCCCGCCCGTTTCCGGACTTGGGATTTCCAACCACCGCGGCACCGTTCGACAGCGCGTGGGATATGGGGTTCGAACCGCAGTTCCACAACATTCCTCACAGCTCCAGCACACTGACAGTTGATTTCTTTGCCGACGGCGCCGGCTTCCAAGGTGGAACAGATGAGTCATGGGGCATCGATAATCTCGAGGTGATTCTGAACGGGGTGCCGATCGCCAATCCAATCGCCAACGATACGTTGCTCGGGGGGAATGGCAACGACACACTCAACGGAGGTGCCGGCAACGATCTGATCAATGGGAACCTGGGCGACGACACGGCGTTTGGCAATGTCGGTGACGACACGATGTACGGCGGTGGTGGCAAGGATAGCTTGCTTGGTGACGGTCCCGATCTGGTGAGCACCGAAACCGGCAACGATTTGATTCAGGGACAGGGTGGCGATGACACGATCATTGGAGGTCGGGGAACTGACCTATTGAACGGTGGCCAGGGATTCGATTTGGTCAGCAGTAGCTTTCTGGTGCAAGGTGCACCGCCGCTACCACCACCCCCACCGCCGCCCCCACCGCCACCTTCACCCACGCTCAATGGCGGCACCTTCCCGGATGCCGTGGATAGCGGCCTGGGGACTGACACCGGCAACCAAAACTTCACCCTCAGCGTCGGCACTGGTGATGGTAGTCTGGTGCAACCCATCGACTCGATTGGACTGTTCAGAAGCAGCACCTACGATCCGATCGGGCCCATTACGTCGGCCGATGCATCGTTCGAGTCCGACGTGTACATCCGGCAGGGTGTCAATGGCGGGACGGGCAACCGTCAATCGTTGTTCTCAGCCGCAACGAACCTATCGACCATCCGTGCGAATGGCACCACGGAGGCGAATTCCACGTTCGACATTGGAAACTTGCGTTTTGCACTGACGCAAACGGTGGTCCCGACAACCAACATCAGTGGAAATGTCACGGGGGCCTTACTCACGCAGACGTATCGCATCACGAACAATGCGGCAGCCAATTCGGAGTTTGAACTGGTCCGTTACTACGACGGAGACCTGTTTTTTGACGGCACGTTGGTCGATGGCGGCGGACGACTGATCACCACGGCCGGTGATGAAGTCCTGTTCGAGACGGATAACGGCGGCACGTCGGCTTCGACGACGTTCGTCGGGATCACCGGGAAGGGGGGTACGATTCCGTTGACTAATCGGTTCGAAATCGACCGATTCGCGGCATTAAGAACCAGGATTGGCCAAGGAAATGCCCTGGGTGACTCGATTACCGGCGACGGCAATATGGATGGATCGATCGACAACGGCAATGAGTACGATGTCACTCTAGGCCTCCGCAATCTGTTCAATATCGCCTCTGGTGCGACAGTCGCTTATTCGACACACTCCATTTTCGGCTCCGGCATACCGGCCAACATCGTGCCGCCGAACGTCCCGCCCGTGGCGGTCGACAACACCGGCACCTCGACGGGTGGATTCCCGGTGACGATTGATGTCGTGTCGGACGACAGCGACGCGGACGGCGCCTTGGATTATTCGACGGTCCAGATCGAAAGCGGACCCGCGAACGGGACGGCGGTGAGCCTCGGCAATGGTCTCGTGACCTACACGCCGAATGCGGGCTTCAGCGGCACGGACTCGTTCACCTACTCGATCGCTGACAACAACGGCCTTCGCAGCAACGCGGCCACCGTGACGATCACTGTTTTCGGTGCGGACGGCGAGAGCGACGTCTTGCTGGGAGGCGTCGATGACGACACGCTCGTCGGCGCTTTCGGTAACGACACGCTCAATGGTCAAGGCGGCAATGACTCGCTGCGCGGAGGTGATGGAAACGACTCGATCAACGGCGGTGCCGGCAACGACACGCTGGAAGGGGAAGCCGGCAACGACACGCTCAACGGTCAGGCCGGCAACGACTCACTCAATGGAGGTGCGGGAGATGACACGTTGATCTGGCAGGGAGCAGCGAATGGAAACGACACGGTCAGCGGTGGCGGCAATGGCTTTGACATCGCGCAGATCAACGGCGATGGTTCCAACAATTCGTTTGTCGTTTCCGCGAGCGACGGAATGTTGAAGGTCAGCGAAGGCGTCGGCAGCGTTGTGATCGACCCGGACATTCGCTACGTCAACGTCAACGGTGTCAATGGCAACGATACGATTACCGTGTCAGGCAGCCTGAGAGGCGTGCGGGCCGCCAAGTTGACACTCAACGGTGATGGCGGCGACGACTTGCTCATCGCACTCGGCAGTCAGCTTGGCTCTGTACGATTGGAACTGAATGGCGGTATCGGCAACGACACCATTTCCGGCAGCCTCGACAATGACACGTTGATTGGCGGCGACGGCGACGACAGCCTTGTGGCTGGACCTGGCAACGACACGCTCGACGGTGGAGCGGGTGTCGACCTGCTCCGAGGCCAGGATGGAAACGATAGTCTCGACGGTGGCGACGGAACCGATGTGCTGGTTGGAGATGGTGGCGACGACATCGCCAACGGCGGTGCCGGCGACGACACGTCCAACGGCGGCGACGGCAACGATACGCTGCGCGGCGACGACGGAAACGATGTCCTCAACGGCAACGTCGGCAACGACTCGCTCGAAGGTGCCGTGGGCCAAGATATCCTCATCGGCGGAACCGGTAACGACACGCTCGATGGCGGACGCAACAACGACACGCTCAACGGTCAAGCCGGCAACGACAAGATCCGTGGCGATCATGGCGACGACTGGATTGTCGGCGGCGACGGTGATAACACCATCAACGGCGGCGACGGCAACGACACCATCTTTAGCGGAACCGGCAACGACTTCGTCAACGGCAGCGACGGCGATGACGCCATCAACTCTGATGGCGGTGACGACATCGTCGTGGGAGGCGACGGCAACGACACGCTGTCGGGTGGCGAAGGACACGACATCCTGTTGGGTAACGATGGTCAGGACACGGTCAACGGCCAGGGTGGCACCGACATCGTCGCCGGCGGTCAAGGCGCCGACGTGATCGTCGATCCCGCCGCCGAGATCAATGAAAGGTTCGTGTTATCCGCCGCGATCATGACCGTGCTGGACGCCCTGTAGCGCGGCCAAGCCGCATCCATTGCAAATTGAGAATTGCAAAATGCAAATTGGCAATCAACTCGTGTCGTCTCAATTCAAAATTTGCATTTTGCAATTTGCATTTTGCAATAACTCAGAGCATCAATCTTCAAGCGGATGGAGGACATCGAACATCGTTAGCGAGAGATTGGAATGTTTCTCAAGGTCTCGACGGCGCTCGCGATGTCCGCTGGCAGCGGCGCGTCGAATGCGAGTGGCTCCCACGTGATCGGATGCCGAAACTCCAAGTGCGCGGCGTGCAGCGCATGGCGTCCCACCAGGGCCTGCTCGCAAGAGATCGTCGCCTCGGCTGCGTCGGCTGCGTCGGCTGCGTCGGCTGCGACAGCCAGCAGACCTCCCCGCATTCGCACGCTTCCGTCCGGAGTCTTCTTGATCCAACCGAAGGGACCGTAGAATTCGTCATCGACGACGGGATGTCCGATGTCCGCGAAGTGAACTCGGATTTGATGATGCCGTCCGGTGACCGGACGGGCCTCAACCAACGTGTGTGCGGCAAAGCGTTCGAGCACTCGAAACTCCGTGCGTGCCGAGCGTGCCTCGCGTGCATCGGGCTTGGCGGTCATCAAACAGCTTTCGGGATCGGCTGTCAGGCCGATGGGACAATCAAGCACTCCGGCATCGCTTTCGACAAGGCCCTCGACCAGCGCGAGGTAATGTTTCTTGACGTGTCGCCGCATGAACGCTTCCGTCAGCAGCGCGTGCGAGAGATGTTCCTTGGAGACAACCATCAAACCGCTGGTCAACCGGTCCAAGCGATGCACGATGCCCGGCCGCAGCAAGCCGCGCCACTTCGTTTGCTGATCCAGATGATGCTGGATCACGTTCGCCAGCGAGTTCGTGGCGTAGTCTCCCGCCGGGTGAGCGATCTGTCCCGCGGGCTTGCTGACGATCATCAGCCACGGATCTTCGTACAGGATTTCGAGCGGCCCGGGCGTCGGCGGCAGCAACCTGTCAGGCGGTTCGATCAGCCGGACGAAAACTCGCTGGCCGCGATAGACCCGATCGTCGTTTTCGGCCGGGATGTCGTTGATCCGCACCTCTCCCGCCCGCACGATTCGCTGCAAGCGGTACGTCGAATAGTTGCGAAAGTGTCGCACCAAAAACGTGTCGATCCGCTTGCCGGTCAGGAATGGCTCGACGATCAACTCAGCGGAAAAAAGTTCGGACATGTGAAGTGGCTGGAACGGAAGTCGGAACGAGAAACGAAACGCCCTTGGCTGCCAACGAGCACAACGATCCTGATTCTGACGCCTTGCCGCGGCAAAGTCGCGTTCCGGCGGGATAGGAAATTTGGTACATCCCGCGACCAGTCTCGCCGCCGACACAGTACAGGGATGTTGCGAATGTCGTTGTTCAGCCTCTCGATGCCGCATCAGGATGCGGGCCGCTCCGCGGTGATTGACTCCGTTCTGGCCAGATCCGCTTTCCCCGTGTCTGCCTCGACAACTCGCGGGTTGCTGGGACGTTATCGCATCCTGGCCGAAATCCTGGCCGTGTTCGTCATCGGCTTCACGCTGACGCGCTTCGGATTGGTCTTCGCGTTTGCCGACTGGCGTCACTTGAGCGTATGGGACTGGCTGCGGCTCGGCCTGACCGGACTGCGATTTGATTTGCTGGTCGCGCTGTGCTTGATTCAGCCACAATTGTGGTACTTCACCTGTTGCCGCGAGCGTTGGCTGCTGACTTGGCCGAGTCGCTGGTTCATCGAGTTCGGTTGGCTGTTGGCCTTTCTGCTGGCACCATTGCTGGCGGTGATTGAATGGCTGTTTTTCGAAGAATTCACTGGCCGGCTGAACTACATCGCGTTCGAGTACTTGGTTTACCCTAATGAAGTCTGCTGCAACATCTGGCAGTCGTACTCGATCGTGCCGCTGCTGGGCATTGTCTTGGGTGTGAGCGTTGGTCTGTGGTTCGCGCTGCGTCGACGATTTCAACGACTGCTCGATGCTCAAACGCCGTGGCGACAGCGAATGAGTGTGTTTGCCAGTATGTGGGCAGTCATTGCTGGGCTATGGCTGACCAGCGGCATGGCCAGCATGAACGTGACGAATGATCGGACCGCAAACGAATGCGGCGGCAACGGCGTTTACACGTTCATTTACCACGCTTGGACTTGCCACTTCGATTACGAGCACTTTTATCTCACAATCCATCGCGACGTCGCCGCCGCCGAAGTCCGCAAGCAACTGCTGACACCGAGCGATGTCTGGCATCAGTCATCGCAGAACCCGCTCGATCGCACGCTGCACGGCAGCGAATCGCAGCGCGACTGGAATGTCGTGGTTATTCTCGAAGAGAGCCTCGGTTCGGACTTCGTCGGCGTGCTGGGAGACAAGCGCGGTCTGACACCGAACATCGACAAGCTAGCCTCACAAGGGATTTTGTTCGACAATTTCTTCGCGACCGGCAACCGGACGGCCCGTGCGCTCGAGGCCGTGCTCGCATCGCTGCCACCGATCCCGACCGAGTCGATTTTGAAGCGAGATCGCTCGCAACACATCTATACGCTAGCACACGTGCTGACGGATCGCGGCTACAACCGCTTGTTCATCACGGCCGGAAGAGGTTTGTTCGACGGCGTTCGCGCGTTCATGACAGCCAATGGCTTCAACCGGTTTATCGAGCAGAAAGATTTCCAGAACCCAACGTTCAGCAACGCCTGGGGCGTTTCTGATGAAGACCTTTTCCACCGCGCGCTCAGCGAATTCGACAGCCTGCACGCCGCCGGGAAGCCGTTTCTCTCCGTGTTGCTGACCGTCTCGAACCATCGGCCGTTCACATATCCCGATGGCCGCATCGACCGCCCGTCGTCGGAGCGGCTTCGCGACAACGCTGTCAAATACGCTGATTGGGCGTTGGGCCACTTCTTCGCCGAAGCAGCCACACACGATTGGCACAAAAACACGCTCTTCGTCGTCTTGGGGGATCACGGAGCACGCATTTACGGCAGCCAGTTGTTCCCGATGAATTCGTATCGCATCCCGGTGTTGCTGATTCGCCCCGACGGCATCGGCCACGGGACTCGTTGCAGTACTTTGGCTTCGTCGCTCGACATCGCTCCGACAATCATGGGCCAACTCGGCGGTAGTTATCGCTCCGTCTTCTTCGGCCGTGACGCGTGGCACTTGCCGCCCGAACAAGGCTACGCCCTGATGCAGCACAATCACGACGTCGCGCTGCTCACGGCGAGTCGCGACCTTGTTGTCCTCGACGCTCGCAAGCAAGCCTGGGTCTATCGCTTCGATCCGCAGTCGTTCAAACTCACTCTGGAGCCAGTCCCGCCGAAAGATCGCGTTCAGGCCACGATCGCGTTTTTCCAAATGGCTTCCCGCCTGTATTACGAGGAGAAGTTATTCCCGTCCGAGGTGCCATCAACAAGCAGCCCGCGAGTCGCCACAGCCACCAAGTGAGGCGGCTACTTCGGCCACACGACTCGGCCGGAGGGCCGGACGGTGCGAGCGGTCGTGCCTTCAAATTTCCGATTTCACCCGATATCGTCGGGCACGTGGCCAGAACGATTGGACAGTCAGTCACGACGTTGTTGCACTGTGACGACGCAATACTGTGACGACGCAACACTGTGACGACTCAACCCTGTGACGCCTCACCCGCCATTGACCAGCCCCAGCGCCGGATCCAACTCCTGTGACCATCATCGCACGACTCCGACTGTTGTTCCTGAGCCTTTCTTTTTGTCTGTGGCTGACGGCCGGAATCCGCTCGTGGGCCGATGAGCCGCCGCGTCTCGACCCCGCACAGCCCTATCAAGCCGAGCGGTCGAACCCGATCAATTATGAAGTCGAATTCGCCGTCACGGTCACGGCTCCGTACAAA
>CAYSHJ010000205.1:0-4400 GCA_964430385.1 uncultured Planctomycetaceae bacterium | reverse complement strand
TTGACTTGTTTCCTCACAGCCAGACTCCTTTCAAGCTGAAGCGTTTTCAGTTTGGTTCAACGCGGAGTCTGGCTTTTTTCATGTTTCCAAATTTATGTAAACCCCTGATTTTATCGTTTCAAAATACTTAACGGCGTTGCGTCGGGGGGCTCGCTCGCCTCTTGAACCGCGTTGCCGGTCCGCTTGCGTGATGCCATGCCGTTCACCTTCGTCGGCGGGTTGGCTCAGCCGGCGAGCGTGACGTAGGAAACGCTTCAGCCAGCCAAGCCATTTCAGCCGCGACCGCTTGCAAGTCGTTCACGGCAACCCGATGGGCGGATTGTCACCACTCAAAGGTGACGTGCAAGGCGAAAATGACGCTGCAACGTTGTCCCGCGCGGCGAAAACACGTCGGGAGACGTCATATCGTTGTGTTGGTGAATTCGCGAAATAGAGCTTCCAATTCCGCGGCGTTCGACGCATACCATTCCCGTCCCACGGCATCACGAATTTTGTGACCCTTTAGTCGGCGATGGATTGCCGCTTCAACTTGACGACCATCCTCACAGCGCCCGATCAACAACGCTTGGGCCAGTTCAACACCCATCCAATTGGAGACCTGCATTTGAATGCGCGGCAGTCCTGCGTTGATCCACGAGCTGTACCCGATTTTCGTCGGATATCGGTCGACACCAGCGAGAGTGGCCTGTTCCCAATAACTTGGGAACGTGAAGGCATAGACTTCCTGCAAACCACGTCCAACGATCTTCAGTTGAGACAAGTCAACGCCGGGAAGCTTAAAGGACCATCGCTCTGCGATAGCAGCGTCGGCGTCGAAAGGTGTTCCACGCAGACTCTCCAAAATCTTGCGTGACACCGCGTCGGCCGCATCAGGTTTCACAAAATCGATCCAAGAGGGATCCACACTGACGGTGGTTCCAAAATCCGACGTGACTGACAGCCAATAGCCGCTGTTTCCCTTCTTTTTGAACAATCCTTTATCCGGGTTTGTCCAACCAAGTTGCCCGCGATAGAGGTCGTCTGCGAAGCAACGCAAATCTTCAACAAACACGATCCGTTCCGGGGTTGGTTCGAGAATCTGCTCGCCGCGTGGAACTCGTTTCAAGAGGTTGCCCCACCAGCCAAGTGGTTTGCTACATTCTTCCGCCGAAGGAAAGTAGCCGGGAAATTGAACGACGAAGTTCTCTGCCGGTAAGACGATGCACGCTCCAGTTCCAGGTCGAGGTTGCTCGACGAACGGCGGGAATACGTGCGTCCTCAAGATTCGATGAGCTGTATCGAAGACCGAAGATGCGTTAGTGCTGTGCCACGGCCATTTGTCCGACTCATCAGCACCCGACCATTTCAGCGGTAGCGGCGGGAGTTCACTCCGGATTGCCGCTCAGAATGCCTGGCCATTGGAACACGAAACCACAGCCAAAAGGCGTAACCTTTCCGGAAGTCCTGAAGAGTAATGCTTCAACGAACGAATGAGAGAGATGGCCGGTTCTTCTCCGTTCACACGGTCTTGAGACCAAGGGCAAAAGGCAATCAACATCGGATAGTCGTTCTGGCCTTTTGCTTCAGCCAATCGAACGTATCTCCCGAAGGTGAAGATGCAGATTTCGTGCGGTCCCTCGCCCATGTAGATGCAATCGGAGATTTCAATCGGGCCTTCGTCTTCAGGTCCGATCCGCCACTTCCCCCATTTGCGATCTAATTGCTCCCAATTCGGATGCACGGTTTGACTCTTGAAGCCGTCACGTCTTCTTTCGCTTTCAACTCGTCTTCATGCGGCACCTTTCGGCTGTTCCGCCAGCAACTCATCGCGACGTTGTTGTAACTGCTCCAATTCTGGTAGCAACAAATTCAGGCGTCCGAGCCGCGAATCAATCGAGGCGAGCAGACGGTTTATCAACGCTTCTTTTCTGGCGATAGACGCCTCGATCTTTTCCAGTTGCTCAGTCACGATGGCATCTTCGCTGCGTCCACGAGTTCCCGCGCGGCCTGTTCGCCTTCCGGCGTCAACGACAGTTCTTTCACGTTGATGTCGGCGTAGCCAATGGCGAGTCCACGATTCATCAAGCTGCGAACGGCACGAGAACTCTGCCTATGATCTGATGGGGTGATCTGATGGGGTTGGTGAGTGTCCGAGCCACCGCCAAAGGTCAATCGGGACGATCCCTTTCCGCGCGTTTTTGTAGAGATGCCAGGCAATCGCGGACGCCATCCGGTCCATTCCCGGCATCCATTGCTCCGGCGTCGCTGACAACCGTGGGTTCACGCCGGCATCGTCGCCCGCCAAGGAGTCCTCATTCGGGCGTTGTTTGCAGAACCAAACGCTACAACCCTCGTCTTTGGGCGGCAGAAACGGGATGACACACGAATGCGGCTGTGGACGCTCCATCCCCAATACCTTGACGCTCCGGGATTGGTCGCGGTGTGGCGCGAATCGCTGCTGGCCCAGAAGGTCTTGCAAGGGGACACCACAGGATACAAGCACCACCCGCAGCTCGCTCGCTTCCAGGGCTCGCCCGATCCGCTCGCCACAATCGCCGCGTTCCTTGCCGCTATTGTGGAAGAGGCCGTCAGTCGCGGAAATCGATTTCCGCGAGGGGAGACTACTCAAGACACAACGACTGGGGCATTGCTGTTATGCACCCCGTCGTCGCCCCGTCCGGCAACCGGATTTGACCTGGAGTTTGACAAGTCTTCGCCGGTTGCAGCCGCTTGTAGTCACGCTCATAGGCCCGTTGTTGTTCAGGAACAGCAAACGGCATCGCGTCCCCTGATGCGTCACGAACAACCGCTTCAATGTGGCGACGACGACGTTTCACTTTTTCGTGGGCGCGTCGCTCTCCCGCACGTACAGCCAGAGAATCACTTTCTGACCTGCCGGGTGAGCGTCTGTGGCGTTGGGTTGCTGCCGCTCGACGTGATTAATTTGTTCCTGGTCCTCAGCCACCGAGCCGCGTTTGAATGAGACCTCGTAGCCGAGTCGTTCCAGGATTTGCTGGGCCTTCGTCCACTCCAGGCCAATGAGGGGCGGCACAATCGGCTGAGTCTTGGCAGAGCCTTGTGATTTGATCGTCCCTTCCGGCGTCGTCTCAGACTTCGGTTTTGTTTTCGCCGTCGCCTCCGACACGGATTTCGTCGCGGACTGTGTTCCTTGGACCGGCTGCACGCGCTTGTCCGTGCCGACGCCGTCGGCCTGTTGTACCCTTTCGTCGACCGGAACCTGGTTCACGACCTTGAGACCCTTCAGATTCGGCTTGAAGGGATCCTTGCCTAGCCGCTCCAAGAGTTTTGGGGCATTGACCCCCAAGTTCTTGAACACGAACACGGTCTCTTTCGTGCCGGCGGGATCGATCAACTGAACCGCATCCGGCAGGTACGTTTTCAAATCCAAGATGATCGTGGCCAATTGATAATTGGCGGCATCCGATCGCCACAGCGGCAGAGCTTGTAATCGCGCTTTGCCGTCCTTCTCTTCCACGATTCGGAGTTGGTATCTCCGAATCGCTTTCTCCGCCGGCATGCCAAACAGGAACGGCAGCGGCCCGTCCGTGATGTTCACTCCTTGGTTATGCGGCGGAATGATCATCTGCGTCGCGGTCTTGGTCGCTTCGTCGATCTGCGTGATGAGCTTGCCGTCGCAATACCATTTCTCCGCGTTGCCGGATTGTAGTTTGAACTCGATCGACTGATCCTTATTCCAATGTTTTTTCTTTGCCTTCGGCAGGGCCCCCTTGTTGGCGAGCAGTTCCTTGTCCTGAAGAAGATCGATGCGGCCTTTATCGGGGGTCTGGTAATAGAATACTCCGTAGTTTTGCTTCACGACGTTGAAGACGTAGTCGTATTCCAATCGCGTGTGTTCGCCATCGAGCCGCGTGATCATTTTGGATGACTCCTCCCACTTCTTCAGCAGATTCCACAACTCCGGCGTGGGGGGAGTCACTCGCAGTACTTGGGCTGCCGGGCGCACCAGCTTCTGTTTGGACTGAGCTTGTTCCGCTGGATCCTTCTGTTCCGGAGAACGTTTGGTCGAGCTTTGCTCTTGAGCCAACGCGGGCCACTGGCCCAGCAGGCCACTGGCCATGACGGCCGTCCCGATAATTACTCGAAGCGGCATCCATCCGAATCTGAATCGCGGCATGATTGCCCTGGTTTCGCGCAGACGTCCTTGTCATTTCGCTGAGTCGTCCCGACGCCGTCGTCCGGCCGGACCACTCAGAAACGGAAGCGGGATTCTAGGAACACCCGCCAAACGCCTCTACCCCGCTTTTCGCCGAGCGAATCGCAGGGGCGCACGACGCACTTTGCGCGTGCGGTCAGTTGGATTAGAAGGTGATTGGTGGAAATCGACGGAGTTCGGTTTCGAGGGGTGTTGATTTAGGGAGGTCCAAGGATGGCGACTCGCA
>CAYSHJ010000204.1:0-2442 GCA_964430385.1 uncultured Planctomycetaceae bacterium | reverse complement strand
AGCAACGCATGCAACGCCATCACCCGAATCGGCGGCTCATCCTCACGCAACGTAGGCGAGTCGCTCCGCGACTCGCATTCCGCTGACGTCTCGCCTCCCCACTCAAACCGAAGCTGCCCATCCCACCCCTGCGCGAGCGGCTTGAACGGCTCGGCCCCGACCGCCGCCGGTGCCAACGCGGCTTGCTGAAGTTTCACAGCGTCTGACATGAGCATTCTCCGACATCAAAGACGAGAAGCCTATCCGTGAGAAATCACTCCTGATTCAACCGAGTCAACGTAGCCATCATCGCTCCGCGTGATGAGCCGAATTGGCAACCCGCGTCGATGAGCTTTCGGCTCGTCACGCGGAGCGGTGACGGCTACGTATTCTTCTTTCCGACACGCTTCCGAGAGTTCGTCTCCAGACGCTTGATGCTTTCTGCGGTCGGCAAATTTTCTGGAAGCGTCCCGCCGATTTCTTTGATCGTCTGACGCACCTTGGCCCCCACCTCGCGGTGGACTTTGTTCGCCTGAGCTTTGCCCAGCACCTGATCGCGGCGGAGCTTCTCTTCGGTCTGAGTGGCTCGAAACAAATTCGCGGCCAGTTCGGTGCTGCCCATGTGGTCAAGAATCTGCTGCCCTTTTTTCAAACCCTTTTTGCGGTGAATCTCCTGCGTGCCAAGTCCACCGTACAGCCCTTGATAGCCGTGGTTCTGAAAGATCGCGTAATCCATCGGAGCCACGACTCCCGCCTTCTTCGCCGCACCCGCCAGTTTGACGTTGTGCAACTTCATCTCGTCGCGCAGCAGCAACCGCCGCTCTTTCTCGGCCGCTTCATCGGACAGTTCCTGCCGCCGAGTTTGAATGGCGAAATACGTCTGCCCCAGCGCGACAATCTCTTTGCCGGGATCGGCGTTTTGAATGACGAGATAACAGGCATAGCGCGACAATAGCGTGACGGGAACTTCGCGCTGTCCTCCTTTGCCAATCTCGATCAATTCGGTGACGTCAACGAAATGATCCTCGACCCGATGCGCACTGTTGAAACAAGCCATCCGAGCCTTCTGCACGACCTGCTCGAAGTTGCGGTAATCGGAGTACCCCAACACCCGCGCGAAATCCCGACTCGACCAAAACTCATTCCCCGCTACGTTCGTCCGCCGAATCGCCCCAAACGGCGATTGATGCGGTGACGACGGAATGAGCGATGTTGCGTCGGACATAACGACTTTCCTTCCCAATCAGCCGCAGGGCGCTAGCCCCGGTTTGTCTCGTTTGAACCGGGGCTAGCGCCCTGCGGCTCATCGCACCTTAGTCCCATTTCGCGAAGTGATTTCGACCACATTCCTGATTCACCGATTGACCGACTTGGACCCACGCGCTTTCGGGAGGCATCAAAGCCGGTGCTTCCTTGGGGGCAAAGAGACGCGAGTCCGTCTGCGACATGTCGGCTCGATTGATCGAGACGGTCAATCGAGTCGTGTGTGGGCGAGGTCTTGAGCCGCTGGCTTCCGTGATGACCTCGTACCAATGGGCCGGTCGGCGACGATCGTCCGGTTCGATTTGCAGTCGGTCAAGCAAAAACTGGTTGTCTCCAAGAAACGGAACGCCGTAGCGACTCGCGTTGAACTCGCCCTTCAGACCCCGGCGGATGCGGTCTTCGAGGTCCGCATCGCCATCAAGGCAGACGTAGCAGCGCAGGTTGCAGAGCATCTCGCGGCGAACCGGCGTGATGTTGTTCTTGGTTCCCTTCTTGAGTTCCGCTGGCATCCCAGACGTGCCCACGGGGTAGTTGTGAAGCTGCTGATAGATCGTCTGCACGGTCGGCAGCGATGCCGCGAGCGAATCGGATTCTGGGACACCCAACGCGAGTCGTGCGGCGGGTAATCCGGGGCGCGTTAATGTCGCGGGCGCGGAACCGTCGTGGCTCGGATCGTGCTCAGAGAGCCGCGATTCAATTCCCGCGATGTTGAGCAGCAGCCCATACGCGGCGGACGGAGTCAGAAAGGTGGCCGTCGGCCGATACCACCCCGCTGTGAAAGTCCGACAGGCCGCGAACGGAGCTTGCAGATAAAGACAGAGCATGAGGTTTCTTCCTATGGAGTGCGGTGTGTCAGCACCGCTTTGGCTTGCTGTCGGATCAGCCGGAACGCGCTAGCGTCCGGTTTTGAAATGACATCGCGTTCTGTATTTCAGCGTTCGTGTATTCACGGTCTTTGTGTTTGCTCCTACTCCGAAGGAGTTACGTCACACAGCCCAGGGTTGCTCGCGCAGCGAGCTACCCTGGGTTCGTGTTCCCAACGCGGGATCTACCCTGAAAGGCAACGCCGTTAAGGATTTCAAATCTGTGAAAATAGGGGTTTACGTGAATTTAGGAATATGAAAAAAGCCAGACTCCCGGTGCGAGCAAACTGAAAACGCTTCAGCTTGAAAGGAGTCTGGCTGACATGAAACAGAGCAA
>CAYSHJ010000203.1:0-3917 GCA_964430385.1 uncultured Planctomycetaceae bacterium | reverse complement strand
GCGGAGCGGTCGTAGCAATTAGCCGGTGGTTCGCCGAAGGCGCACCACCGGAACGCGGTTGACAAGGCATTTTGCATCCCGGAGGGATGCCAGCACCTGACTCGCTGGCATCCCTCCGGGATGCAACACATCCATTCACTTTGAACCGGTGGTGCGCCTTCGGCGACCACCGGCTAATAGCTTTGATCCCTTCGGGATCTGTCGTTTCCCCTTGGATACGCGAACAAAAATCCTTAACGGCGTTGCCCAACGGGGTTGCGGCCTTCGAGAAACACCGCTGACGGAACCCCGTTGGGGTACATGTTCTATTTACATCCGTTACCCAGGGTAGCTCGCTCTGCTCGCAACCCTGGGCTATGTAACATAACTCCTTCGGAGTACAGGCAAACGCAAATCCTCCGAACTTGGAACTACTGATACATGAATTCTGTTTCCAATTGTTCGTGTTTCACGCCAACTGGCCAGCTTTGATGACTCCCGCTTGCAGGACGGCGATGAATTTGTCGCGGTGTTGCAGGATCGAGATATCCTTCACGACATCACCGTCGACGATCAGTAAGTCGGCGAGTTTGCCGGTCTCGACGGTGCCGAACTCTTTGTCGCGGCCGAGGATTTCAGCTCCGGTCTTGGTCGCGCATTTGATCACGGTCAGCGGGTCGAGGCCGACGTACTTCACAAAGAAGCTCAGTTCCTTCGCGTAGTCACCATGCGGGTTCCAAGCGAAGCCATAATCGCCGCCCATGCCGAGTCGACCGCCGGCTTGGAGAATCTTGCGGCAGCTTTCGGCGCCACTTTCGAGCGTTTCTTGGTGGCCGTCGATCACCGCTTGAGACATTCCAAATTCGGGGCCGCGTTCGATGCTCATCAGTTCGAAATACAGAGCCGGCACGCAAGGGACGTCGCGTTGCAGCAGCAGGTCCAACGCTTCGTCGTCCATAAACGTGCCGTGCTCGATCGTGTCGTAGCCGGCGCGGAGAGCGTTCTTGATCCCTGCGGTCGCTCGGCAGTGTCCGGTCACCTTCTTGCCGTGGTTGTGAGCGGTCGTCACCACGGCGTGCATTTCTTCAAAGGTCATGCAGAGCGTGTGATGGTCATTGGTGTCCGGTGCGGCGGCGTCTCCGGTGGGATATGTCTTGATCCACTCGACGCCGTCCTTGACCAACTTTCGCACGGCGGCGCGAGCTTCGTCCGCGCCGTTGATGAGCAGAATCAAGCCTTCCATGCCGATCTTGCGATAGTCGGGGTTCCAGTCCATCAGACCGGCGACGCCACAGATTTCCCGACCGCTGGCGGCCAGTCGCGGGCCGGGGCAGAGGTCATCTTCAATCGCCTTCTTCAGCCAGACGTCAATGTTGAACAAGCTGCCGCCGCTGCGTGCCGCCGTGTAGCCGCACTCCAGTGCGAGCTTCGCATTCGCCGCTGCCAGAAGCGTGACATATTCGACCGGGTATTTGATGTCGAGGTCTTCCAACGCCGCGACGTTGAAATACGTCGGATGAAAATGCGCCTCGACCAGTCCCGGCATGATCGTCCCGCCGCGCGCATCGATCACGGTCGCGTCGCGTGAGACCAGCGGTGCGCTCTGTTCGCGTCCGACAAACGTGATCTTGCCATCCTCGACAACGACTGCGCCGTTCGCCAACGGGGCGGCTCCCGTTCCATCGACGATTTGACCGTTGCGGATGAGCGTGGTTCCGTTGGCAGTCTTCATGGTGGGGAGATGGCGGTCAGTCATTCCGGCAACCTTCCGCGTTCGATCTTCGGGAACTCGCCGGTGCAGGCCTTCATGAATTCGACGAGGTCGGCTTTGTCCTCCGGCCTGAGGTCGAGTTTCTTGATCTTGTTGCTCAGGGTCGGATTCGGCGTTCCGCCTTTGTTGTAGTGCTCAACGACCTCTTCCAGCGTCTTCTGGCTGCCGTCGTGCATGTACGGAGCGGAGAGGGAGACGTTGCGAATCGTGGGGGTCTTGAAGGCTCCTTTGTCTTTTTCGTCCTTGGAGATTTCAAAGCGACCGAGGTCCGGTTTTTCGATCCCTTCGCCGAACCCGACGCCGAGGTTATGGTACTTCTCGTCGGCGAGATTAGCGCCGACATGGCAGGCGGTGCAGCCGACCTTTTCGCTGAAAAACAAGTCTCGGCCGCGGATCGCGCTGGCGGACATCGAATGCGCGTCGGAGGCCGCCTTCACGGCTTGATACTTGGCGTACAACTCCGCATCGTCGTCCTGGAGCGTCTCCAGATCATCGGGCTTCATGGCGAGGAACGGTCGCATGCCTTCGTAGTAATCGAACGGAGCTGGGCCAGTGACGATCGCTCGTTCAAACGTCGCGATCGCGCGCGCTATGTTGTCGATCGTCACCCCTTCGTCGCTGAAAATCGTTTGGAACTGCATCGCATAGCCGGCGATTTCCTGGACGGTCTCGACGGCTTTGTCGTGCGTGTTACCCATTTCGATCGGATTGGCAATCGCGCCTTTGGCTTGTTCTTCGAGCGAGGCGGCTCGGCCGTCCCAGAACTGCGCGCCGCTGAGGATGCGGTTGTAACTGACGGGCGAGTTGCGTCCCCCCCTCTGATCGTTGATGCCAACTCCGAACTGCGTGTGTTTGGCGAAGCCTTCGTCGGGATGATGGCAGGTCGCGCAGGCGACTTTGTTGTCGGCGGTGAGGCGTGTATCGAAGTAGAGCTGCCGGCCAAGTTCGATCTTCGCGCGAGTCATGATGTTGTCGGCGATGCCTTGCACTTGGTTCGTCCCAACCGCCAGGCCGGCCGGCAGGATGATCTCCAGCGGCAGGTGGTTTTCCGGCCTTTTCAGCCAAGCGGTGATCTGTTCGTTGGTCAGCGGTCCTTCGCCGGGAATACCGGCAGTCAGTTCGGGCGAGCCGAGCAATATTTCGGTCGCGATGGAATCGTCCGATTTCGGCTTGTCAGTTGTCGCACCGCGATTGTCCGCGTCATCTTTCTTGGCAGCAACCGGGACTTCCGCCGAGGACGAGGACGAATTCGACGCGCTCGTACTAGGTGTGATCACCGGCCTGGTTGGCGGCGAGCGTTCTTTTCCGCAGCCGCTGAAGCAACAGAGGCATATTCCGAACCAAGCCCAAGCAACGGCGCGAAAAAACGTGGTCATGATGACTTCCTCAATTCTTTCGAGATGGATGATACTGATCGCCGTTGGGGTTGTCGTGCAAACAGCGGTCAAGGCGCGGGTGTGTTGGCGAGCCGGGTGGCGTCAGCCCCCGGACGTTCAACACGGCATTGTCCGAGGGCTGACGCCACTTGGCTCGCCATGAAGGTCGGTTTCCTGGCCCTATCAAATCTCAATTGCGCAGCGAGCCGACGTTTTGCCGCAATTCGAGAATGCCGGACGCGGCGTCGGGCGCGAGGTCTTGAAGCTGTTCCAACCAGGCGGTTCGTTCTTCGGCGGAGGCTTCGGGCAGTTTTGTAGCGATGATCTCGATGAGCCGTTGACGCCGCGCGGCTGGCGATTCGTCGGCTGAGGTTGTGGACGAAGCGGCACGGCGCGGCGCGAGATCGGGCGAGTTCCAGTCGATGTCATCGGGCTCCGTTTCGCGGCCGTCGATGGCCGCGGCGTCGACGACGCGCGAGGTCGCGTGGCCGAAGAACCAACGCTGGACCAAAAAGTTGCCGCCAACAATGCCCACGACCAAGCTAAAGGCCAAAAGAGTTTGAAACGTCATTTCGCGTCGTGTCATGTCCGCCTCCATGCGAAGCCGTGGCCGTCCTTAAGCGAGGCGAACGGTATCTCGATCCGGTCGTGCCGACAAGACGCCTTGCACTGCAAACATTTGAAATCTTTGCGTGACGCGAAGGTTATTCAGCCACGGATGAAACACAGATGAAACACGGATTTGCGATCACTTCCCAAGGGAGCGCCACAGCCGTCACCGCTTGGCTCTC
>CAYSHJ010000202.1:0-1730 GCA_964430385.1 uncultured Planctomycetaceae bacterium | reverse complement strand
ATCTCAGGAGGCAATAGCTTACCTTCGACTTCAAACTCGACCAATGCCAGAGTTTGATAACCAAGCGGGTGATTGATTTGTTTGGCAGAGAAGGGCCGTCCAAAGGAATTTGCGACGGCGCCGGGCGATGGGTTCACCATGATCACGCTTGAGAAGCAGCCTACCGTTGCGGACGCTCCCCTGAGCGATTTTTACAAGTTCCAAGGCATGTGGGTTTCCGTCGCATGCGAGATGAACGGTACAGAGTTCACAGGGAAACAACTCCAGGACTTTCACTTCGACCCGTCGTTTGACGTCAAGAAGTACGTAATCCAGTTTGGGACGATCCGAATGGAGGGTACGTTTGAGCTGAACTCAACGAGCAATCCAAAGACGATCACCTTGAAGGGGGCCGACGGCAGCACGAACCTGGGCATTTACACGTTCGACGGTGACCAACTCCGAATCTGCATTGGCGACACAAAGAAAGATGGCCTCCGCCCGACGGAGTTCAAGACGAAGGCGGATTCGGGCCACTCGCTGATCCAGTTCAAGCGTATTTCACGAGAGAGCGAGGTGCGTGAGGTCGCGAACCGATTCCTGAACGCCGCGTTGGCCGGCGAGACCGAGAAAGTCCGAGTCCTGGCCGCCCCGGCTGTTTCCGATCAACAGCTTGCCCGCTTCAAAGGTCTGACCAAGACACTCCCCATTGCCAACGTGTACGTCACGGCCGGCGCGGCGCCGACCTCCAACGGCAACAATGCGGGCCGGGCGCTCGTTGTGACGGACGAAATCGAAATTGCCGACAGCGACAAAAAAACCAAGGGGCGTGTCGTGCTGACCCTGTTGAAGGACGATGTGCGACTCAAGACCAAAGGTTGGCTCGTCTGGGATATCGATCTCGCGGACGATGCCCGCATCGAAAAAGCCAAGAAGTTCATCGATCGAACCCAATCCCCACAGGAGGCGCCACCGAAACCCGACAACAAACCAGCTTCGCCCGACGCCAGGGTATCGACGGCGAAACCCCGATTCATGGTTCAACTGTCCAAGGACAATTTCTATCCAGGCCAGTGTGCGTTCCTCGACGACAACCTGATTCTTGTGCGCGCCGGAGATTCGCAACTACTCGACATCCGGGACGCACAGACCGGAAAGGTGCTGAAAACCATCCGTGGCCAAGATCAGTTTGTCGGCAAGTTTCGTGTCTCGCATGACGGGAAATGGGTCGCCGCCATGACGCAACCCGATTTGACGGGAACTTTCGTGCCGCCCCGTTTGGTCGCTGAAATCACGGTGTGGGATTCGGCGACCTGGAAGGTGCGGGGAGCCGTCGATTCCTGCCGCGAGCTCCTTGATATCGGCTCGGACGGGCGCACCGTCGCGGTCCTTCGCAACGATCAAATCGAAATCTGGGACGTGGTCGCGAAAAAGCGGCTCAAGGTCGCCCCATTCAGTTTCCGCCGGATCGACGCCTCCGCATTGTCGCCTGACGGAACCCTTCTCGTCGTTTCGGGGGAAAACGAGATCGCCTACTGGAAATGGCGGTCTGGGGACAATCAATTTGATCGTCTCAAGGTCGGCCGCTTGGTTCAGTCCCTTGCTTTTTCTGCTGACGGTCGACTCCTGGCCGAAGGGCCGGATTCTCGGTCCACCCTCGAGGTGAGGGATCTTCGCACCATGCGCGTGGCCAAATCGCTTAGCGATGACAAACTGGTTACGCAGTATATCCCGTCAATGATCTTCGTCGA
>CAYSHJ010000201.1:0-8273 GCA_964430385.1 uncultured Planctomycetaceae bacterium | reverse complement strand
GTGCCGAGGCCGCTCCGCCGTGAGCGATGTCGTGAGCGATGGCAGCTCCGCCACCTGCGGCGTGATGGGCAATTGCCGCTCCACCGACGGCACCGTTGATTCAAGCTCGCACGGGTTGTCGGAGTGAGCGTCATAGTCGTTTCCTACCAGACTACACGCCCAGAATCCGGCAGCGTTACACGGAATCTGCGTTTTCCTAGACCAACGCTCGGTGGCCGGGGTTTATTCATGCCGAGAGATCACCCCGAGGATCGGCTCGTTCGCCTCAATCCATCGCGGATCAATTGTCCCGCGACTCGGCCTGTCCTCCGCCATCAATCACCCCGGCCAGCGGCTGGTCGTTCACAGCAATTCCTGGATGGGCTTGCCGTCTTGATGGATCATGGAGATCGGGCGGCCGGACGGATGGACGAACTGCAAGTCTTGTTCGATTCCCAGCACATGAAAGCAGGTGGCCATCAAGTCCTCGGGGAGGATTGGGCGTTCGCGCGGATAGGCTCCGTGGGAGTCCGACGCGCCGATGGTTTGGCCCATTTTCAAGCCGCCTCCGGCCAGGATCAGCGGGTTGATCGGCGCCCAATGGTCGCGTCCGGCGTCCTTGTTCATGCGGGGAGTACGGCCGAATTCTCCGGTGATGATCAGCAGCACTTGCTCGTCCAAGCCGCGTTCGCGCGCGTCGTCGATGAAGGCCGACACCGCTCGGTCCAAAGGTGGGCATAGGAACTCGCAACTGGGGATGATTTTCTTGTGGTGGTCCCAGCCGTCGATGTCGCCGTTGGTGCTATTGTTGATCGTGACGAAACCGACTCCCGCTTCGCACAGCCGCCGCGCTAAGAGCAACTCCTGACCCAGACCGGGGCCGTAACGCTCGCGCAGGCGGGGTTCTTCGCGCGAGAGGTCGAAGGCCTGTCGCGCGTGGCCTGTGATCACGCGCAGGGCTTGATCTTGGAAATCGTCGATCCCGCGCCAAGCACTGCTTTGATCGTGGCTGCGCTCCAGGCGATCCAGGGATCGCATCAGAGTCAGACGGTCGGAAAGCCGGTCGCGCGGGATCGTCAGTGTCATGTCGGCCAGCAGTGAGTTGTTGCCAGTGCCGACTTGGAAAGGCTCGTTGGCTGGACCCAGCCAAGCCGCATTGTCCCCTTCATAGCCAGGGATCGTCCGCACGTTCAAATAGGTGGGGACTCCCGCTTGCCGATGGACAGGGCCGCGAGCACGAGCAACGACCGAACCGATCGACGGGGTCAACTGCTTGATTCGCAGACCCGACTTGCCGAAGAACTCCGGCGGCCACGGATGCCCCGTCTTCACCCAATGCGCGGCACCGCCGTGATCGCCGTCGCTGTGCGTGAACGAGCGGACGATCGCCAGCCGATCCGCGACCTGCGCCATCTGAGGAAACAGCGCTCCAAACTCCACGCCGGGCAATCGGGTCGGGATCGAACCGAGCGGACTGCGGACCTCGACCGGTGCTTCGTTTTTTGGATCGAACGTCTCGAATTGCGAAGCGCCACCTTCCAAAAAAAGCACAATGACCGAGGTCTTCTTGATGGGCTTCGCTTGTTCCGCCCCGACTGCTCGTGCTCGCGCCAGATCCGCCAGCGTCAGTCCCGTCAGACCCAGCGTGCCGACCTGGAGAAAATCACGCCGACTCCGCCGCTCTCCCGGCGATCGTCCGCAGCTTGATTCAACCAAGTTCAACATGCCTGTTCTCCGGTTTGCACACGCTCAGGATACTCTTGCTGTCCGGGATCCGCTATCGCGATTCCGTCTGACGATCTTTGAACAATTCGGAGGCCGCGCTCGCCATCATTGAAAAAGGCGGCCAGACTGGGAGCGATCAGAAACCGCCTGTGGGCTTCATCGGCAAGTCGATCGGCATCTCTTGGCCAACGACGCGATGTGGGATTTCTTTCAAAAGCACAGATAGAAATGAGGCAACTCGAGCATGGCTCACCAACCGACTCTGCGAACGCTCACCGAAGGCCGGACCATCGGCGGCGTCGGTGACATGTACCGCTTTCTGGCAACCGGTGAGGACACGAACGGCAAGTACGCCCAGTGGGAAGCCATTGTTCCTCCGGGTGGCGGGCACCTCCGCACGTTCACAGTCGCGAGGAAGAAGGCTTCTATATCCTCGAAGGTGAGATCACATTTCAGATCGGCGACCAGCTCGTCGTGGCGACAGCCGGGATGTTCGCGAACATGCCGGTTGGCACGCCGCACTCGTTCAAGAACGAGTCTCAGCGACCGGCGCGGATGCTGATCTCGGTGGCCCCTGCGGGTCTGGAGCAGATGTTTTTGGAAGTCGGAGTGCCGGTCGCTCAAGGAGCCACGTCCGCCCCGCCGCCTGGCAAGGCAGAGATCGAAAAGTTGCTCGCCGTGGCTCCGCGCTACGGCGTCGAGATCAGGTTGCCACCGCATTGAGTCTGAACGAAATCGTTTCCCCAACAGGAAAGAATTGGCGGTGTCATATTCACCACGCATCCTGGCCTTCGCAGGCAGCACTCGCAAAGAGTCCTTCAACAAGAAACTGTTGCAGATCGCCGCTGTGGGAGCCAAGGCGGCCGGAGCCGAAGTCACGGTCATCGATTTGAAGGATTACCCGCTGCCGTTGTTTGACCAAGACCTGGAGGCCGCCGCTTCGGCTGGAGACACATTTGAATTCGGTTGCGTCCCGAATGTCATTTCCTTTGGGACATCCTCACTGTCATGGCAGAATGATGAGGGCAGAATGATGGGATGAAAGTGAATGAGTCATGGCGTCTGTCTTCATCGTTCTGCCTCCATTGTTCTGCCATTCTCCGGCTACGCGCAATCAGACGGCGGATGCGGCCGCACCGGCTTGCTGCGGGAAGCGACGTCGTGTGAGCGGTCGCGTCGATGAATTTATTGTCATGTTCGTAGATCCTCGACGAGATCGGGAAATGCCAGCGTGGGATTCAATCGGCCAGCTCATGAATCGTGTTGTGAATGGTCCCTTGAACCGGCGTGCCGGTGGCCGAGCGGAGTGCGAATTTGATCTCCATGCACCAGGTGGGGCGAAGCTCGGCAACGTCCAGCGTGACGGTCTGGGAGTCAGCCGATAGCTTCGCGCCGCGGATCTCAAGCGGCTTCTCGTCGAAGTGGTTCGAGCCGTAATTCGCGGTCCGCTTGAGCGTCCACGTATTGATTTGCAGATTCTTCACGTCGAGCGATTCCGGATCGAGCGGCTCGGTGAAGGTGAGCTGCAGGCCGGACTTGGTGGCGTGCAGACCGACCGGCAAGTGCATTGGCTGGCCGGTGGCTCGCAGGCGATACAGGCCGCCGGGATACGTTGCGTTGCCGGCCCAGGCGAACATGCCGCAGAGATAAAGTTGCCCGTCTGTCGGATGAAACCGGCCACGCATCACGCCGGTTGGAAACAGCGGCAGAGGCAACTCGATCATGCCCCCTTGCATCGTGCCGCGCACGTTTTCATGTGGCACAAGAAACACTTTGCCGTAACCGTAAGACAGATTCAGCAGCGATCCCTGCAGCGGTCCCCAGCGATTGCTTTCGACCCACAACAGTTCGGCCGGCGAGCGGTCGAAGGCGTTCGTGATCCAGCACAGCGGCGGGACCATCGCGGAATCCGACGAGTCCGTCACATCGTGATAGCCCAGCATGTTGCCATAAAACTTGGGTTTGCCGGACGGGTCCACTGTGACCCAGTTGATGCAGCCAGACGGTGAATCGCAACGGTTCCTTGCCGGCGGGAATCTTGAGTCGCAGCCGACCGTTCTCTGCCATCCATTCGGCCAACGTGTTGCGCGGCGCGAAGCCCGCGACCAGTGGGCCAGAAGACGAACTGACGGGAGCCATGCCGCGACGGACGTCGGCATCGTGTCGATGATTCGTCGCATCGGTGACCTGCGCTCCCGATGCTTCGCTGAGCAGCCACTGCGCGACGAGCGATTTGTCGTCATTGGTCGGCTTATCGAAATCATCAAGCCCCTCGGTCAGACGCCGTTGGTAGAAACGGACCTGCGAGATGTCTCCTTGGAAGAACGTTGCCGGACGCGGGAAATCGGGAGTCGTGAATCCAATCCGCACGACGCTCTTGGGCAATGCGGCCTTCGCGGCCAACACCGCTTCGCCATCCAATTTGCCATCGACGTACAGCCGCACGCGATGCTCGGACTGCTGCCAAGTCATGGCGACTTGATGCCAGCGGCTGCCGTTGATCTTCGACTTCGCCGAGACCGCGCCGACCCAACCGATATCGAAACCCAGCCGTCCGTCGCGAATGAAAAACGTCTGCCCATCGGGAGTCCACTTCGGTCCGGACTGACTCAACGACCAAATCGTCCCGTCGGCTTTTGTCTTGATGCGGGCGACGATCGTGAAGTCCTTCGTCGTGAGGTCGAACGCCTCGCCTTTGGGAATCTCCAAATAGGTGTTCCCATCGAAGGTCAGTCGTTGCTCACGAACCGCGGTGGCTTCGGAACTCGGCGGCGCGAACAGCACGACCGACCTGCCCGCGCGGCTGACAACGATCGGCAGCGCGTCCTGTGCTGGATGCTCGGCCACTTGCAACAGCAGGTCGCGATCGCGCGGCCCGATGTTGAAGGTGCGCAGAAACAGCGGGGCCGACTGCACGTCCGTCGCCGAAGTCCTGAGACTTCCATCCGGGCTCTCACGAGTCCGGCTACCGTGAGACGTCAATGCGGTATCGCGAGTCAGCAGTCGCGGCGACTCCAGCACTTCGGTCGTGCCTACCGAGTACGAGAAGACAACCTGCTGACCGTGGTGATACAGCCCGCGAAACTTGGCCCACTCGCGCGGCAACGGGCCGTAGCGTTTGCCGTCGCGCCCTTTCACACGCGAGTCATCGAGAAACTCGCCGCTGGCCGGATTCGCCCAGCCCGGGCCGGTCGAGTTGGCGAACGCCGTTTGCCCGACGACTCGCGGATGCACGCCGTGCGCGCCGTTGAATTGAATCCCCTGCCAGTCAATGAAGTTCGTAGCCGAGTCGCTCGGCGACTCGGAATCAGCGTCGCGGAGCGACGCTGCTACGTTCGCGTTCCACGCCGCCGCGGCGCGAAGCGTGTCGGTGTCGAAGATCATCCAATGCCGGCCACGCGAGACTCCGCCAGCCCCGGGGTCAAGCCGAACGGCAATCCCCTTGTACGCGAGGTTCGCCCACACTCTGGCCAGTGCGGCTACGGTGTTTCTCACGGGACGGGCAGGAGTGCCCGTCCGACAAATTGCCATCGTGGCTCTGTTGCTGCGCATGGAGACCTCAAGTCGAATTGTCGGAAGCAAGTGACGACCGGACGCTAGCGCGTTCCGCCTGATCCCGCCAGGAAACCTGGCCTCTTCCGGACAATAAGGACTCGCCGGACGCGATTTCGAAAAGGTCAGCGATCACAATACACTCCGGCACCATTACTCCAAAGTCTCAGGAGCAGGTCATGAACCACGACACGAATCGGCGTCAGTTCTTGCAACAATCTACGGAGGTTGCGGCGATCGTTGCGGCGGCAACGGCACTTGGGGGAGTGCATCTCTTTGCCGATGACAAGCCGGCCAAGGTGCGGCTGGGGATCATCGGTTGCGGCGGGATCATGACACACCATGTCAAAGGACTGGTCAGCCGGCGCGAAGCGGTGTCGATCGCGTGGCTGTGTGATGTCGATCCGGTGCAGATCGAGAAGATGAATGCTCATGTCACGCGCGAGTTTCAATCCGCTCCGCCGAAGCGGACTGCTCGCTTCGAAGACGTGATCGACGACAAGGACGTTGACGCGGTCATCCTCGCGACGCCGCATCATTGGCACGCTCCGATCGCACTGGCCGCCATGCGGGCGGGCCGGGACGTCTACATCGAGAAACCGATCTCGCACGTCTTCAATGAAGGACCGCTGATCATCGCCGCCGCGAAGAAGTTTGGCCGCGTCGTGCAACAAGGAAGTCAAATGCGGAGCAGTCCGGTGACCGAGAAAGCGGGCCGACTGTTGCAGGAAGGGATCATTGGAAAGGTGAAGGTGGCTCGCGCGTGGACGGCGGAAACGCGAACCGTCGAGAAGCCGCTGCCAGACGGGATGGCTCCGGCGGGAGTCGACTACGACCGCTGGCTCGGTCCCGCTCCGAAACGTCCCTTTAACCCGCATCGTTTTCATCAGACGTGGCGGATGTTCGCTGACTACGGCAACGGCGAGATCGGCGATGACGGGATTCATGACCTCGACATGGCCGCCTGGGGGCTCGGCATCGACACGCTGCCGAAGCAGATCACGGCTCGCGGCGGGCGGATGATGCTCGACGGTCACGCCAGCGAGTACCCCGATAACATGAACGTGACCTACGAGTATCCCGACGGTCGGCTGCTGATTTACGAGAACTATCCCTTCACCGCTTACGGCCTGCACGGGTTCGACAACGGCAACGTGTTCTATGGCACCGAGGGCTACATGATCTTCTCGCGTCGCGGAGCTTTCAGCGTGTTCCAAGGTCCGAAGGGAACTCCGGGACCGACCGAAGGGAAAGAACTGCGCGGCGAGCGAGGCTATGCCGAACACATGGCCGAGTTCCTCAACGCGGTTCGCAAACGGACACCAACCCGCGCGGCGGCCGAGGTTGCGCATCGCAGTTGCGCGTTGGTGCATTTGGGCGAGATCGCGCTGCGCACGCGCGGCCGCCTTGACTTTGATACCAAGACCGAGCGATTCCTCGACTGCGACGAAGCCAATCAACTGTTGAGCAAGAAATATCGTGCGCCGTTTGGCTTGCCCGATGTCGGCTAGGTACCCGTAGGCTCAGAAAGCGGATTTGAAGACGCCGTCTGAAAATCAAAAAATCAAAAGGAGATGAGTCGCTGATTTCCTCGCCGTCGCTAATCAAAAACTCCTGCCCCGTTTGTTTTCCTCGGCAACTTGGTTTTGGCGAGTCACAGTGAGTACGCTTTTTCCTCATTCGCGGCCCCATCGGTCTTCGCTACTAGCGACGGATAGCGAGTGGATCACCTTGTCGGTTTCCGACGAACGCAAATTCTCGTTCGGCACTCGCTGGATTGCCACCTGAATCTCCCCTCGGTAGCTGCCGGCCTCTGTTTCCGCCCGATACTCGAGCGCAAAAGTGTCGCGTGACGCCACGTTGTCCGGCCAGGCGGCCTCGCTCACCTCGACATTGGGCTGCCAGCGGGTTAGGGAATTCTGCAACGCGTTCCGCAGCGCCGCCAGCAACGCCGCCCTCATTTCGGCGTCGGCCGTCATCTCAAACTCGATGTGGTTTCTGCTGGTGGCACCCTGGCGCAAAACGGCTCGATAGACGCTGGGATCCCGATCATGCTTGAACTGCCCCGATCTGCCCCCGCTGCCGTGGGTCACGAACTTCAACTCCAACGTCGGCGGCGTGGCCAATGCCACCAGATCGCGGAGAGCCAGCATCGCCACAAAGGAAGTGGCTTGATCGGGTGGCTGAACGACCGATGGCCTCCGATTGTCCAACTGCTCCATGATGAACGCTAAGAGACCGAACAGGACCAGCAATCCTGCCGCAGCGATAGCCCAGAGTTTCAAGGTCTTTCGCGTCATGGGAATCAATCCGTGTACGTCAAACCAGATGCTCGCAGTTGCCGAACGTCCAAGGTAAGCCGCACGAACAAGGCGGCGAGGAACAAAAGACTTTCGATTTCAGCTCAGACTTGGGAGGGCGAAACGCCCGCCTTGTTCGTGTCGGCTTGACCGACTTGATACTCATCATGGCCTCCTGGAATGGAGGCGGCTGTCCTAAGTTGTGGAGCGATGCCCGGAGGCTCGCAGGCTGGTCCGTGTGGGGCCAGCTCGGTTTGCGGGATCAACCGCTTCTTCGTCCAGGAGACCGATGATGAGGTTCTATCAAGCGACGCATTCTTTCTACTGTGGCGTTGATCGACACGCAAGAACCATGCACGTGTGCGTGGTCGATGCGGACGGGCGGACTCACGAGCACGTCAATTTGCCGTGTGATCCCGGGCGGTTTCTCAAGCTCATCGAGCCGTATCGTGAACAACTCGTCGTGGCGTGCGAGTGTTTGTTCGCGTGGTACTGGCTGGCGGATTTGTGTCGGGAGGAGGGGATCACGTTCGTACTCGGACACGCGCTGTACATGAAGGCGATTCACGGTGGGAAGACCAAGAACGACAAGATCGACTCGGAAAAGATCGCACGGTTGCTGCGAGGCGGGAGGTTGCCGCAGGCGTATGTTTACCCGAAGGAAATGCGCGCGACTCGCGATCTACTGCGGCGGCGGATGAAGTTGGTTCGCCTGCG
>CAYSHJ010000200.1:0-1628 GCA_964430385.1 uncultured Planctomycetaceae bacterium | reverse complement strand
GCCACCTTCGCCGATCTTTGCCAACAATTCGTAATGCCCCAAGCTGGCCAGCGTCGGAGCACTGGCGGTTGACGACTCGGCCTGCCCCGTAGGCGTCGCCACCGATTTGTCGCCCGGATCGCTCGGCTCACGCCCGATGGTTTGCACCCGTTGAATGACCTGCTCGCACGCGGATTCGTCGGCATACTCGTCGCGTGGCACCGGCTGACGGAGATCTGAAAGAAACGTCTCCAATTCCGCCTTCAGGTTCTCGATGGTCGAGCCGGTCGGAACTAATTTTGTTCCGGACTCCTGTTGCTCGTCCAACTCGGCAAGCTGCGCGATGAGTTCGTCCGGCGACTTGGTCAGTGGTTGGCTCATGGTCAATTCCATCCCGTTGACGGGTTTGCGGTGTTGTGCGACGTAGCGACTGATTCGAATCGGAAAGTAGCCGAAGTCGTGAGACTTCGGTGTGTTTATTGACTCTCAGATTGATATTCGCGCGACCGAAATCAGCCGCAGGGCGCTAGCCCCGGTTTTTGCAGCATCGAACCGGACGCTAGCGCGTTCCGGCTGATCTTGGCGCGAATTTCAATCTGAAAGTCAATAATCATCCCTGAAAGTCCCGAACACTCACGAGTTCGGCTACGTCACAATCTCAGTGCTAAAACCCACCACCGACCTCGCTCGTATTGGTGGGTCTCGTACCTCGACCCACCCTACTGATGCGCGAGCGCAACGCGAAAATGACGAACTGAATTCAAAAACCTTCCAACTCTTCGCGCAATCGGCACAGGACGCGGTACTTCGCTTGCCGAACGGCCGCCGCACTGATGCCGAGATCGGCGGCAATTTCGCGGACCGAATCCCCCTCGACCGCCAGTCGCCAGAACGCTTGCCACGTCTCGTCGGCAAAATCTTGTTTGATGAGCTGCAACGCGCGATGCACCAGCAACCGGCGACTTTCTTCGGCCGCCGGCTGTTCGTCGCTCTCCAAGAAATCGGGAACTTGCTCCATCCGCCGCGCCGCCTCGGAGCCACCGGCCGCCTGTGCCCGCCCCGCCCCCTGCCGATAAAACAGCCGCACGCGGTTCCGAGTGATCGTCCACAGCCAACCGCGAAATCGAGACTGTTGCCCGTCGCGCTGAAAGTCCTCGATCTTTTCAAACACGGGCCGAAACACATCCTGCACAACATCCGCCGCGTCACTGGACTGCAAGCCGCCGCGCCGAGCCCACCCATAGACCAACGGCGTGTAGAGTGCCGCAAACCGCTCCCACGCATCCGCCTCGCGCCGCCGCACACGAGCCAACAGGCTGGCAGACGTGGAGTGACTTTGATCCGCGGCCAAGCTGCTCATTCGCCGTCTTTCCAGTAGAACGCTTCGCACCGATTCGGCATCAATGTATCCCTGTGGCTTCGCGACAGGAACGCCGAACGCTTCGCCGAATTCGGCTGGGTAGAAGTTTGGTTTGCGTTGAGTCTGCCGTTGTAGCCACGCTCGCCAACAGCCTGTTGAATTTGTACGTTTTGTCCGGTTGGATTTTGAAGTTCCCCCGAGCCCCCAGGCGCAGCGTCTCTGACCCCTTGGATCAAGGGAAGTCACTAGCACTGCGATTGCGAGGGGGGCTTTGTTCATCGGACTCGTC
>CAYSHJ010000199.1:0-12129 GCA_964430385.1 uncultured Planctomycetaceae bacterium | reverse complement strand
CCCAGCGCCGCCGTCAGCAGGGCCGGTGGCGGGAGGTGCGGTCGCGAGATTTCGACATTTTCCAGTCGCACGGCACCGATCAGCGAGACCTCTTGCGTCAACTGCTTGCCGACGTTGACGCGGCCACCAAGCCGGTCTTCTTTCCAATCTTGATAGAACCGATTGAAGAAGAAGCCGCTGACGCCGACGCTGTAATCGGAGTCGAGAAAATACGGATCGGTCCAACTCATCAGATAGCGGCTGACGACCGTGCCCGGCACCGCTTCCATGCGAAATTGTTGCCCGCCGCCGCGCCAAGCCGTGCCGTTGACAATGTCTTGCAAGCTGGTGGGCGGGCGCAGGATGTCGAAGTTGTTCTCTTCCAGCACGATGGACCCGACCGGTCCCGAGTTGCTGTTCACTCCCACGCCAAACGACAAGCGACCGGTTTGCGTCTCGGTGGCGAAGAAGTCCGGTTGCAGAATTCCCGGCGGCGGCTCAAACATCAGCGGATCGGAGGCCGCGCCGCCGAAGGGCGCGGTGGCGGGATCGCTTTGCGCCAACAGAAATGATGACGACTCGTTGCCACGATCCGGGCCTTGACCGCGAATGGCATTCGCGGTCTGGCTGATCTTCGGCGACTCTGGACGTCGCTGCGGTTCTACCTTGGTGAGTTGTACGTGGGGTGCCCCTGGTCCGGTACGCTCGAAAATTTGTCCCTCCAGTCGTCTGTTGCTCATTTGAATCTTCTTGGGGTCCGCCAGATCTCCCGGGTGGACCAGCAGACGATTTCGAACGACGGATTCTTTCGTGTGCGTGTAGTCGCCCTGGATGTGAACGTTGATCTTGCCAATCGTGTACACACGGTCTTCGTTGACTTGGTACACCAGGTCCATCTTGCCCGCCTCATCCAGGAACCTCGGAATTGGCTCGACGTTGGCGAATGTCCGGCCCAGCTTGCCGTATCGGCCTTTCATTTCCTCCACGTCTTTGTTCATCCAGCGAGCGTTGTAGAAGTCGCCGGATCGCAACTTCAGGCTGTTCGCCAATTCGTCGTCGGCAAAGATTTTATTGCCTTCAATCACCAGATTGCGAATCTGGAATCGCGGCCCTTCAGTGATGTGATAAGTGATGACCGCGTGAGCCACTTTGATACTCAGTGGGTTCAGTGGGTGTTCATTGATGTCGACTTCCTTCTCGATCCTGACATCGAAGTACCCCAGGCTGTGGTAGTACTGCTTCAACGCCGCGACGTCCTCGGGCACTCGCTCGGGCTTGTACTTGCTGAGGAATGGCAGTCCGAGAAACGCCGGCTTCATCGCCAGCTTCGTCTTGAGCAAGTCGCGGTTGAACGCGTCGTTACCGGTGAACTTCACCGACCCGACAATGACCTTCGGGCCTTCCTGTATCTCGAACACGACTTCCCGCTCGTCCTTCCGATCCCCAGTGAGCAACTTGACCTTCGCGTACGGAAAGCCCTTTTCGTGATAGTGTTCTTCGATCCGGCGGGCCGCCTCGCGATTCACGCTCACGTCGTACGGGCTTTGCTCGCGCAAGCCGGTGAGCTGTTGCAGGAACTTCGTGGCAATCCTTTCATTGCCGCGATACTCGACCTTCTCGACCATCGGCCGTTCGATCACTCGAAACACCAGCACCAGTCCGACGTCGGTGCGGCGATAGCGCGGCTCGACGCTGAAAAACCAGCGCGTGCTGTAAAGCGCTCGCACATCCTCACGAATCTGCTGCTCCGCCGCCGGCCGACCGACCGGGGAGCGAATCAGCTTGCGAATGGCTGCCGTCTCGATCGTGTCGTTTCCCTCGATGACGATGTCGACAATCGGGTCGGTCAACGCGTCGGGATCGCCGTCACTTAGCGGCAGTCCCTCATCCAGTCCCGCTGGAACTTGCTCCTCGTCCGGCAACGGTTCGTCGTCGATGTGTCGAGCACGACGACTCGAACCTCCGACCGGTTCTGCCTTCGCCGGCTGATCCCAGGTCGGCGATTGGCCACGCACGCTGGGCATCGAAAGGGCCTGACATCCCAAGGTTGCGACGAGACACATCATCGTCAGCACCAGCCACGTGGCGCTGAAACCAACGCGCGCTCGTCCGAAAACAACGCGAGCGGTCCGCTCACGGGTGCAAAGCACACGCTGAATACGACGGGTGCCGTTTTTGACACCGTTGTTCACGGGGAGATTCCGGGTGGAAATGCGGGGGTTTGACGATGAAAGTGATACAGAAAGGCTTCAACCGACATCCAGAAGGGCAGGGGGTGTATCGCAGGAGCCGGTTTCGGAGCAAGATGTGTTCGGCAGAATGCCGGGCGCAAGGACTGTCGTCCTGATGGCAATGACCTCTGCCACGGGCGGTCCAACCGTCACCGGCTTTGTTTCGGAGGTGCTTGGCTTTTGTTATCTTGCCACCCTCGTTTGAGGCGTCTTTGAGCGAAAATACCGGCAGCTAAAAACCTGTCCAGCAATGAATTCGTCGAGTTCTTCGGAACGCACTGTGAATTCCGTATCCCTTTGCGATCTTTGCGGCCTTCTGTTCAATCGAAATGAACCCCATGTCTCAGATCATTTTTGGAACAGAAGGCCGCGAAGACCGCAAAGGGACACTACAAACTCGCCTTCTTTTGAATGATCCTGGGAAGTCACTCACCACCAACGAAAACACGGTGTTGTTCTTGGACAGGTTCTAAGGGTGTCGTGATACAGACTCTGGCACCGGCGTTTTCCGCTGAAAAACCGCCGCGTTTGAAGAATGGCAGCGAGGTGGCAGCATCGTGTCGATCATTGTGCAAAAGTTCGGTGGAACCAGCGTGGCGACCCCGGACAAGATCCTGGCGGCGGCTCAACGAGCCGTAAACGCCAAGCGGGCGGGGCATCAGGTGGTGATGGTCGTCAGTGCTCGCGGGCAAAAGACCGACGAACTGATTGAATTGGCGAACGGAATTTCCAAGAACCCACCAATGCGTGAGATGGACATGCTGCTGGCCACCGGCGAGCAGGAAGCGGTCGCTCTGGTGGCGATGGCTGTCCACGCACTGGGCGAACCGTCCGTGAGCATGACCGGCGCACAGATCGGCATCATCACCGACGCGACGCACACGAAAGCTCGCATCCGCAAGATTTCGACGGAGCGTATCCGGCGAGCGTTGGATCACGGCAAGATCGTTATCGCCGCCGGGTTCCAAGGAGTCGACGACGATTTCAACATCACGACGCTGGGCCGCGGCGGCAGTGACACGACCGCGACCGCGCTGGCCGCCGTGCTGCAAGCCGTGGAGTGCGAAATCTACACCGACGTCGAAGGCATCTTCACGACCGACCCGCGGATCGTGAAAAACGCACGCAAGCTGCAACACATCTCGTACGATGAGATGCTCGAACTCACGAGCCTCGGCGGCGGCAAGATGCACTCGAGGTCGATCGAATTCGCCAAGAAATATCGCGTGCGACTGCGCGTGCGGCCGTCGTTCAACGACACACTTGGCACGCTGATTTGTCCCGAAGCCGACGAGGGCGGGCCGGTGATGACGGGACTCGCATTGGTCAAAGACGAAGTCCGCGTCAGCCTGTGCGACATCCCCGATCGGCCCGGCGTGATGAGCCTGATCTTCGCCAAAATGTCCGATCGCAAAATTCCGATCGATATGGTCGTGCAAGACGTCAGCAGCGGCGGACTGGCTCAGGTGTCGTTCACGGTCCCGCAGAACGACCTCGCCGAAACGTTGACGGCGGCGCACGAAGGAGTGGCCGAACTCGGTGCGGGTACGGTGCAGCACGGTACCAACTTGGCGAAAGTGTCGTGCGTCGGCAGCGGCATGCGGACCCACACCGGCGTTGCGGCCACGATGTTTCAGTCATTGTCGAATATTGGCGTCAGTATCGGCATGATCACGACCGGCGACATCAAGATTTCCTGCCTCGTCGATCGCAGCCGCTGCCAAGAAGCACTGCTCGCCGTGCATGACGGCTTCAAACTGCACGAGGAAACCGCCGTCGCGCCGCCGGTCGGTTGGAATCAAAAGCACGACACGGTCTCGCACCACTCGCGCGACGAACTGGAGCGGGATGTTGTCTCGCGGCTGTCGCACATGGAAGACATCGTGGTCAGCGAAGTGCTGCTCGACAAGGACCAGTCGCGCGTCACCGTCCGCAACTTGCCGGATGAGCCGGGCGTCGCGGCTCTGATCTTCTCCGCAGTGGCCGAAGGGGACGTGATGGTCGACATGATCGTGCAGAACATCAGCCAGCGCGGCCACGCGAACTTGTCGTTCACCGTTCTGCGGAACGATCTCGATCAATGCCTGCTGTTGGTCCGCGAGGTTCTGGAACCGTGGCGCGACGCCGCGCTGAGTTTCGAACGGGACATTGCCAAGCTGTCCGTCATGGGCATCGGCCTGCGCAGCCACACCGGCGTCGGCGAGAAAATGTTCCATGCTCTCGCCGAGGCCAACGTCAACATCCAAATGGTGAGTACCAGCGAAATCCGCATCAGCGCCGTCGTCTCGCCTCAAGACGGCCCGCACGCGCTGGAGGCGCTGTTGAAGACGTTTGATCTGTAGTTTGTAGTTCCGCCTTCAGGCGGTGCCGAGTCGCACGATTCAACCACGCTTAGCGAGACCGCCTAAAGGCGGAACTACGAACGATGCGACTCTCCCGCCTGACGGCTTACCACGTCCGCATTCCGCTGAAGCACATCGTGCGGCATGCGTCACACGCGCGGCAGGAGACCGATTCGCTCATCGTGCGGTGTGAACTCGACAACGGAGCGATCGGTTGGGGTGAAGGACTGCCGAGGCCGTACGTCACCGGTGAGACAATCGACAATGTCTGGAGCTTGCTGGCCGAGAGCGACCTCGCGCGACAGTTGGCAGATCCGTTTGAAAACCTTTCGCAAGCGATCGCCTTGGCCGACCGAATCAAGCTCAAAATCGCCGACTGCGATTCCCCGTTTGTCGAACGAGGTTGTTTCGGCAACGCGGCGCGCTGCGCAATTGAGCTGAGTCTGCTCGATGCCGCCGCTCGATCGGACGGCGTGCCGTTCTCGCGAGTCACGGAACTCTTGTCGGAGACGTTCGCGATTCGCGAGCCGAAATCGCCAGTGCGATACAGCGCGGCGATCACGGCCATGTCTCCGTGGCAGACGACCGTGCGAAGCTGGAAGATTCGGCTGTACGGCTTTCAGCAGACGAAGGTCAAAGTCGGCGTCGACGGTATCGATGACGCCGCCGCGCTGCGACGCGTCCGCAGAATCCTACCTGCGGACCGGATCGATCTTCGGATCGACGCCAACGCAGCGTGGACGTGCGAAAACTTGGAAGCCAAACTCGCACCGCTGATGCCGTTCGGAATCTCGGCCGTCGAGCAGCCAGTGCCGCACGCGCACGTCGACGGCTTGTCGCCGCTACGTGGTCGAGTGGGCGTGCCGTTAATGCTGGATGAATCGCTGTGCAGCTTGACCGACGCGCATCGCGCGGTCGAACGAGGCACGTGCGATCTATTCAACATCCGGCTGTCGAAGTGCGGGGGCTTCGTGCCGTCATTGCGTCTGGCCGCGATTGCGCATCAAGCCGGATTGAGTTATCAGCTCGGATGCCAAGTGGGTGAAACGGGCATCTTGTCGGCAGCCGGACGTCATTTCGCATGCTCGGTCGGTGGCATTCGCTACTTGGAAGGTAGCTATGACCGACATCTCGTGCGCGAACGGCTGACCGTTCAAGACATCACGTTCGGCCGCGGAGGCCTCGCCCCGGCGCTGTCCGGTCCTGGGCTGGGCGTCGATGTCGATGAGACCGCACTGCGACGCGTGACGGTTCGTGAGCGACAACTCGTGTAATGCGGCGATGCGCAACGAACGATTGCAAATCTCACGATTGGGATGAATACGGAATACGGAATGAGGAATACGGAAGTCAGAATGAGTTGTCATCATCCGTCTGTGGCGGACTGCATTCAGTATTCCGTATTCCTCCCATGCCCAACCGTGCTCGCCAAACAACAAACGTTCCAATCCTACGAACGTGCGTGCGCGTTATTGCGGGCCGTTCGACTCGACATCCACGATGCGAGCGGTCGGCTTGGACAAGTCGACGAGCAACGGCTGCGGCGAATCGACGTACGCAGAATTGCCGGCCGCGTCGCGAGCGACCAAGCGAATGTACAACCGCGACGGCACGCCTTGGTTGACATTCCAGACGAAGCTGCCGGTGTCGGCTTGCCAGCCGCAGATCGGTTCCCACGGGCCGTTCGGCTGAGCCGAGTAGGCCAGCGAGACCGGCTTGTCGCTGGGATGGTCGTCACTGACTCGCCAGTTGATCGTGATCTTGTTCATTTGCCCGCCGGTTCCTTGCTGCGCCGGCAAGAGCTGCACCTGCGGCGGCGTTCGATCGACGACGATGACGATTGACGGTTCTTCACCCGATTGCGGCGGATCGTCGGCCAAGCCGGCGCCGCTGCGAACTCGAATGACGAAACCGTAAAGTCCGTCATCAGGCACATCGACCACGAACGGGCTTTGCCGATCCGGGTCGTCGCCGTACTTCCACCACTTGCCGCCGTTATTCTGCGTCACGTAGAGCTCGACCGCGCTGACGCCCGACGGGCCAACGTCGTCGATACGGTAGTTGATCTCGAACCGATGCGACTTCACGGCGCGGAAGCGACCGTTCGGCGCGTTGCGGACGCGATTCAGGCCCCACTCGGCGGTGTTCATGCGTGGCTGTCCGCCCGAGGTCGAAATCTGAGTCGGTGGGAAGGCGTTGGCCGCTTGCGCCTCGGTCGGAAATCGCGTGGCGGACGGCAACGAGGCCGCCGGCACGTTTGACGGCGTGTGGAAGTTCGAGAATGGAACACTCGGCGGCTTTGGTGCGACGGACGGGCTTACCGACGGGCCGAAGGCGAACGAGTTCGACGAACCGCCGGTCGCGATCGGCTGATTGTAGTCCGCCGCGTCGGGCCGCTGGTTGCCTTGGTCGGGCCGCTGGTTGCCTTGTCCGACCGCTTGCACAACGATCGCCGTTTGAGCCGAACCGACGTTCCCCGCACGATCGGCGACCGAGCCGCGAACTGAAACTTGCCCGCCGGCCGGAACGCTCCAACTGGTCTGTCCCGCCGTTTGAGTTCTGACGTTGACCGGCTGCCAGTCGGAGCCGGGCTGCGAGAATTCCAGCACGAGCTTGGTGGGATCGAGATTCACATCCGAGGCGCTCCACGACAACTGGACTCGCCCCGCTTCCGATTGCTGCAACAACAACTGCAAGTCAGGAGCTTGTCTGTCCACGATGACGATCAGACCAGGTTCGACCACATTCGAGTCGGGATGCAGTTGGTTACGTCCGTCGAGCGTTCGCACCGCGAACCAATACTCACCGTCCGCCGGCGCCTTGAAGCTGAAGCGACCGGCTTCCGGAGCCACGGTCTGCACATGCTGCCAATCCAAGCCACCGTTGCGAGACAGAAAAAGGCGAATCTCGCGCGCCGCCAGCCGACGCATTTCGGTCTGATCAAAGCGATAGGGAATGGAAAAGTTCGGTTGATTCGTGACTTGCGTGGCGGGGCCTTGCCCCCAGGCCTCGGCGGCGCCCAGCACCACAACTAGACTCAACACCCAGCGAACTAGCGACTGCATCTCAAAGTCTCCCACGCTCAAGTGCTCGATCCCCCGCCGATGGTCAAAATAAAAACGCCATCGGGCAGAGCATCCGCGCAAGGCACCGAGCCTTTTCGTCCGAATCGGCGATAACCGTCGTAAGACTTGAAACGAATGTCAGGAAACCGCTGATCTTACTGATCAGCGAGAGTTGGCGGCGGGGAGCGAAAGTGTTGAGTAGAGCGACGAGGCAGTTTGAGGGAAATGGTGATGGAGTTTTGGGTGAAGACTCATGCGGAACTGCCTGATTCGATGACTCCATGCCACCATCATCTCATTCGGGGGTTGCATCGCAGCAATTGGCTCAAATGACGCCTGTAGTCCAGGCCCTTGTGGCCTGAGTGATTCATAACAGAGGCGGAATCGCTCAGGCCACAGGCCACAAGGGCCTGGGCTACGGACTTGGGAGTTCCAACGACTGTGCCAGCGTCTGCCGGGTCTGCTTGACGAGCGCGACATATTGAGCCGCCAAATCGCGGATGCGGCTCATATTGCCCGACTCGACGGCGGGCTTCTCGACCAACTGACTGCCGAGGCCGACCGCGCATGCTCCGGCTTTGAAGAACTCGGGAAGCGTCTTGAGGTCAACTCCTCCGGTCGGCAGCAGTCGGACTTGGGGCAGCGGACCTCGCAGCGCATTCAAATAGTTCGGCCCCACACAATCAGCGGGGAAGATCTTGACGATGTCGGCTCCGGCTTCCCAGGCGGTGACGATCTCGGTGGGCGTGAACGCTCCCGGCATCACCAGCTTGCTGTAGCGTTGGCAAAGCTGGATGACATGTAAGTTTAGCGAAGGTGAGACGATGAATTCGGCTCCCGCCAGCAACGCTGCGCGACAAGTTTCCGGGTCGAGCACCGTGCCAGCTCCCAGTAGAATCTTGTCTCCCAAGTCTTTGCGTACGGCGGCCAGGATATCGAGCACTTTGGGCACGGTGAATGTCACTTCAATGACGTCGATGCCCCCTTCGAAGAGTGCGCGCGCGACGTTGACCAGTTGGTCGCCGGAAGTCGCTCGAATGATGGCCACAATGCCGCAATCCAGCACGCGCTTCAGATCGGTCGGGGAACTCATCAAACATCCTCGAGACGAGAGTCGATCGCCGGCTCCGAAAGGCGGGATTTTAGGCTGACCGTGGCGGATGCTGCCAGCGTCCGCGCGGTGCCTCAGGTGACTGAAATTTTGATCAATAGGTTTCCGGCCGTCGAACGGTCTTGTCTCGATCGATGAAGATCTCGATAATTCGTTCGCAGTCGAGGGACGGATTGGCAGTTCGTCCAACTAAGGGAGGAGACTCGCCGTGATTCTGGCGACCAGGCGATCCATGTCGGTGTTGGAGTTTCTTCAAGAGGGTCGTTGGAGTTGGGTGGTGCTCGCGGTGACCCTGATCGTAATGTTTGCAATCGTCTTGAAATTGAAAGAGTGGCTTCGTGCGAAGGGACTGCTGGAGGATTCGCCCGAGCGGCAATTGTTGGAGTTCCGGGACATCCACCGGCAAGGGAAACTGTCGCCCGACGAATATCGCCATATTCGTGAACGACTGGCCAAGAAGACCGGTCAATCCGACCGCGTGGACAATGCGGCGCAAGGGCCTTCTGCCGGTGATTCAGCCGGAACCTCGTCTGCGGGCGAGGACTGATGCCCCTTTGCACGGGCAGCCGATATCGGTGGAGACTCACAACTGGCGAGCCGACAACTGAATGTGTATTCCGAGAGAGCACGGACGCTGTCTCTTCCTCAAGCGGCGGAAATGGCCTTTCGCCCGACCGTCTCTGGGGTGGTTTTGAGGTTTGAACGACAGCGTTGAAGGAACCCACATGGCCTCGTCTGGAAAAGATTTCGGCTCGGGAAAGCGCGGAGCCGCCAGCGGCAAAAAGAACGCTTCCTGTTCCTTCTGCCGCAAGAGCTATCGTGAAGTCGGTCCGCTTGTCGAAGGACCGGAGGACGTGTACGTCTGCGGCGAGTGCGTCGAGTTGTGCCAGTCGATCCTCGATCAAGAGCGACGTCGCCGAGGCACCCCGCACAAGCTGTTCACGAAAGTTCCAACGCCGCGCGAGATCGTCAAGCACCTCGACACCTACGTCGTCGGACAGTCGCGCACGAAAAAAGTGCTCGCCGTCGCGGTTCACAACCACTACAAGCGGCTGATGCTCAACACCGATGTCGATAACGACGTCGAAATCGAAAAATCGAACGTCCTGATGATCGGCCCGACGGGTTCAGGTAAGACCTTGCTGGCTCGTACCCTGGCCCGGTTTCTGCAAGTGCCGTTCGCGATCGGCGACGCCACGACGCTGACCGAGGCCGGCTACGTCGGCGAAGACGTCGAGAATCTCTTGCTCAAGCTCCTGCATTCCTGCGATTTCGACATCGACTCGGCTCAGCGCGGCATCGTGTTCATCGACGAGATCGACAAGATCGGCAAGACGTCCAACAACGTGTCGATCACCCGCGACGTTTCGGGCGAGGGTGTGCAGCAAGCGCTACTCAAAATGCTCGAAGGCACCGTCGCCAATGTCCCGCCGCAAGGGGGCCGCAAGCATCCCGAGCAGCAGTACATCCAAGTCGACACGACGCACATTCTGTTCATCTGCGGCGGCACGTTCGTTGGTCTGGAAGACATCGTCGGACGGCGGCTGGGTCGGAAGATGATCGGCTTCGGACACGACAACACGGCTCACGACGATCGCCTGCGTCGACATGATCTGGTCCATGAAGTCAACGTGGAAGACATTCTTGAATTCGGCATGATTCCGGAATTGGTCGGCCGCTTGCCGGTTCACACGACGCTCAGCAAGCTGTCCGAAACGGACCTTGTCCGAGTGCTCACCGAACCGAAAAACGCACTGGTCCGGCAGTACCAAAAATTCTTCGAGATGGAACAAGCTCATCTCGAAATTACCGACGAGGCCATCCGCGAGATCGCCAGGATCGCGATTCAAAAAGACACGGGTGCTCGCGGACTCCGCAGCGTGATCGAGGGAGCGATGTTCGACATCCTGTTCGAGCTTCCCGATCAAGAGCCGGGCAAGAAATATGTCCTCACCCCCGAAGTCGTCCGCGGCGACACCCATCTCTTCCCACAAGACGGCTCCGCCGCCGCGTGAATTCCCGCATCAAGGAATACTCGTATGGCAGACGCCGCTGATGAAGTCCTCAAGGCCAACCGAGCGTTGCTCACTTCAATCGACACTCAAAACTGGAACGCCTACGCCGAACTGTGCGATCCCAGCCTGACCGCCTTCGAGCCGGAAGCTCTCGGCCACGTGGTCGCCGGCATGGACTTCCACCACTTCTACTTCAAACTACAAAGCTCCGGCCACCCCAAGCAATCGACGATGGCCTCGCCGCACGTGCGAGTCATCGGCGACACGGCCATCGTCGCGTACATCCGCTTGACCCAGCGAGTCGAAATCGACGGAACCCCCGCGACCTTTGCCAGCGAAGAAACGCGCGTTTGGCAGAATCACAACGGCACTTGGAAACACGTCCATTTTCACCGCTCGATCCCGACAGCGTAGGCCAGGCTTAGGCAAGCTGTGACCAATTCACGTCGATGCGGGTATGAACGCGCGAGGCCATCTCGGTCAGGCTGTCATTCTGCTGGGTGAGCAACGAGATTGCCGAAATGAGTTCGATCCCTTCCACCTCGCAACACAGAAAGTGATCCGCTCCGCGTTCGTCGAGCCGGGCCACGCAGTCGCCGAAGTTGTCCGTCAATAGCGATGTCCATGCGGCTGAGGATGCGTTTTCGGGGAGCAGGGCGAGCACGCGGCGGCCGCCACCGACGTCGTGAAGTCTCGGCGCGACGTGCTCCGCGAGCGGTCGTCGACACGACGAGAGGATGCTGTGTTGAGCCTCGTGAGGACTGCCGGACGGTGCGTGCTCCAGCAGAAACGTGAGCGCCTTTTTGCGGACGATTTCGGGCAATCTCTCGCGCGGCTGCGTGTCAGTGACGAAGTCCGCGAGTTGGACGGCACGCTCGCAAGTCAACGTCGCGGCAAAGGCTTGAACGTCGCTGTCCGTCGGCAGACGAGGCTCATTCCAGGCAGCGGCGAGTGTTTCCTTCTGAGCCATGGCCGCCGCCCGATGGAGTTGCTGTTCGAGGTCGTGTCGGAAACGATCTTCGCAGTCCCTGAAGCGAGTTTGCCACGTGGCGGCAGTCTGTTGGAGCGACTTGCGGATTTCGATCACATGGTCCACGAGGATGCGCAGGACGCTGCTGCATAAGCGGAGCATCGCGTACCGGAGACAGAGAGCGAGTGGGTCGACGTTGTCTCCCCGTCGCTCAGTTCCCGCTCGTTTGGCGGCGCTGCTGTCTTGGTCCGACGCCTGGCCGTGCAAGCTGTTGAGGTCTTGTTCAAACTTGCCGCAAAGTTGGGAGAGGCCGACCTCGGTTTCGCCAAGGCGGAGAATGGTCTCAGAGACCAACTCGCAATCGGCCATCAAGCCCAGCGGCGAACAGTTCGAGGCGGCGAGGATGTTTGCGCAGA
>CAYSHJ010000198.1:0-3678 GCA_964430385.1 uncultured Planctomycetaceae bacterium | reverse complement strand
GGTACAACCACCCAATGGCGGTACCACCAAACGCGGAAATTAGGCGTCCGTCTCAGCTCTCACTTCGTGAGTAATGCGTACAGCGCTTCGAGGCGACAGTGAGATCTGGAGTCGCCCCGAATTCGTAGACTGGCAGTTTCCCAGATACTCACTTCGTGTCCTGCTAATAATCTCCTCTCAAAGTTGTTCGGCGACAAGCGGCCAATCGACCAGTGGCGCCGATGTGAATTGAACTTTCGCCCGCATTCTCCGTGAAACTGCGAGCTGATTTTCCGCCAACGAAGTAAGAACATCGTCTTTGATGGGCGATGTCTAGAAATTGGCGGAGAGAGAGGAAGCAATGCCCCTTTGCAGGGTGCTGTTTCCTAATGATTTTTTCAAAACCCTGAATATTCATACCATCAAAATCCGACCAGAATTTCACTTTTATTCCGGGATTTAACTGGTATCCATTTGACCGGAATGGACCTGGCGACGTCCCCCCGCTTTTGAGTAGCAGGAGCATTTAGAGTCTAACCCCGGCCAGGAGGTTGGACGTGAAGAAGCGATTCAGCGAAGAGCAGATCATCGGGTTCCTGCGGGAAGGGGATAAGGGCGTGCCGGTCAAGGAGCTGTGCCGTAAGCACGGCTTCTCGGAGGCGAGCTACTAGCTGTGGCGGAGCAAGTTCGGCGGCATGGACGTGTCGGATGCCAGGCGACTGAAGGCGCTGGAGGCGGAGAACGCGCGGCTGAAGAAGCTGCTAGCGGAGTCGATGCTCGAGAACGAGGTGACGCGTGAAGCGCTTCGAAAAAAATGGTAACCGCCCCGGCGCGTCGCGAGCTGGTGCGGTGGATGGGAGCGAAGGGGCTGACCGAGCGTCGCTGTCTGAAGATCGTGCGCATGAGCGCGAGCTCGCTGCGCTACCAGCCGCAGCCGGATCGCAACGCTGCGCTGCGCGCGCGGATCGTGGCTCTGGCGCAGCGTCACCGACGCTACGGCGTCGGCATGATCCACCTGAAGCTGCGTCAGGCTGGCGAGCTCATCAACTACAAGCGCGTCGAGCGGCTGTATGGGCTCGAGAAGCTGCAAATCCGGCGCCGACGGCGCAAGAAGATCCCCGTGGCTGATCGGCAACCGCTGATCCGTCCTGGCAAGGCTAACGAGATCTGGTCGATGGACTTCGTATTTGACCGCATCGCCTCGGGTCGGACGTTGAAGTGCCTCGTTATCGTCGATGACGCCACGCACGAAGCCGTGGCGGTCGTTCCTGAGCACACCATCGGCGGAGATCACCTGACGCGGATCCTGGATGGGATCTGCTCGCAGCGAGGCAAACCGGCAATGATCCGCTCGGACAACGGCAAGGAGTTTACCGGCAAGGCGATGCTGAACTGGGCGTATCGAAACGGAGTGGCTCTGCGGCTGATCGAGCCGGGCAAGCCGAACCAGAATGCCTATGTCGAGTCGTTCAACGGACGACTGCGCGATGAGTGTCTGAACGAACACTGGTTCACGAGCCTGGCTCATGCACGTGCCGTAATCGAAACCTGGCGACGTGAATACAACGAGGAAAGACCGAAGAAGTCACTAGGCGGGCTGACGCCCGCTCAGTACGCAAAGCAGCTGGCCATCAAGGCCGTTACAATGCCGGACGACTCTAAAGCCCTGTGCTACTGAAAGCGGGGGGACGTCGGGCTTGCAGAGTGGATTGAACACATACGCGTATGTTGACAATCAACCGCTGCGATTTCTCGATCCTCTGGGCCTTTGGAAACTAAAGGGGCCACAAGTACCAGATCCAAGAACGGTAAATCCTGAACTCTACGTCTTCTTGAATTGTGTTCAGAGATGCTACGGCTCGGCATGGTCGCTCACTGTTACATCGACGACAAATGACCACGCAACTGGGTCACATGCGCGAGGCAATGCTGTCGATTTTACCGATCCGCTCCGTGGTCTCGGCGCAGATGACTTGGTGTGCTGTGCTCTTAATTGCGGAGCGCGTTACGTTCAGGACGAGTACAAATACCCTTCACCAAATGCGACTGGACCTCACATTCATGCTCAGTTGGAATTCGGTGTTGGCGGTGCCCGTGGTACTGGACGCCGACCAAAGCCAAAATGCAACGAATGCGGCGGCCCTTCACTTCAGGATCAGCTATGAGACTTCTCTTGCTATTCGTGCTGCTCATGATGGGCTCCAATGCCGCGTCCGCCGGAGAGCTGCTGGACGATGTTCCGCGCGCTCATCGTCAAGCAGTTCAGTCTTGGTTAAGTCGCCACCCAGAATACCGTGTCGCGGTCACTGAAGACTGTCAGTGCGACGACGATATTGCATTGGTGCGGAATGGCAGCGGAGGTCCATGGGAACCGGTTCCCTCGTACCAACCATATTTGGCAGCGGGAGATTTCACGGGTGATGGAGCTGATGACCTTGCAGTCGTTGTTCTTCCAACGCAGACCAAAGCCCCGATCCTGGTGCTTGTATCGCGAACAGCTCCGCGAGGGTCAGTCAAGGAAATGCTGGAGATACCCCAAGATGGCCCAAACTTGGTAAGTCGTGGTCTCTTTGTGCGGCCACCGAGCCCGGGGAATTGCCATTGGAGGCTGTTGTTCGGTGCGTTTGAATCAGAAGCGGACGACGTTCCGATCGAGCACTGACCTCACGAGTGCTCCTTGCACAAGAGTCGAATGCGTCGAAGGTAGTCACGCAGCCATCCAATAACGCGAACCGGTGGCGGTGGTGACCTGCCGGGCGATACGAGGGCCGGCTGGTATTTGGCGAAGCTGGCTGGCTTGAATTGTTTCTTGAGCTTGCACTGGGAATCAATACAAATGCGATACGGGCGTCCCGCGCAATTGCATGAATCTGGCGCTCAAGTCCAGCCCAGGTTTCAGGGAAAAATTGGCGGAGAGAGAGGAAGCAATACGATCTTGCAAGGCGCTGTTTCACCGGGACAATTTTGACGCCTTGAATATTCGTACCAGCGAAATCTACCTGGATAGGCTCACCTGAACCTCCTGTGCAGCATTCGCACGCACCATGATACGTTTTATAGGTATATATTGACATTTACCTAGTTTTAGTATCAACTTCGCCGCATGAGCGCCACCACTCACGCCCAGCGGATACTGCGCCTCGCCAGCCGGCGTGGACTGCTGCGTGCACGCGACCTCGCCCGCGATCAGATTCCTCGCGCCACACTCTCGCGTCTCGTCGCGAGTGGCGAGCTCACCCAGGTCTCCCGCGGACTGTATGCCCTACCCCGGCAAAGGCGCTCCGGGCAACACCAGCTCGCGGAGATTGCTGCACGGAGCCCACAAAGTGTCTTCTGCCTGCTGACGGCGCTGCGTTTCCACCAGCTGACAACCCAGTCACCGCACGAGGTCTGGCTTGCGATTCCCAACAAAGCACATGCGCCCAAGCTCGACTATCCACCCCTGCGCATCGTGCGTTTCTCCGGCAAAGCTCTAACCGAGGGTATCGAGTCGCACACCGTGGATGGCGCTCCGATCTGCGTGTATTCGATCGCCAAGACCGTCGCGGACTGCTTCAAGTACCGCAACAAGATCGGGCTCGACGTGGCACTGGAGGCGCTGCGTGAGTGTCGGCGAGAGAAGCGGGCCTCGAACGACGAGCTGTGGCGCTACGCCAGGCTGTGCCGAGTTGCGAACGTCATGCGACCCTACCTGGAAAG
>CAYSHJ010000197.1:0-15063 GCA_964430385.1 uncultured Planctomycetaceae bacterium | reverse complement strand
GGTTTCGTAGCGGCCGGGTGGGATGAAGGCGGCGAACGCGACGTGGCGGCCGTCGTAAAAATCATGCCAGCAGCGAATGTTGCGGCAGTCGACGATGCGCGCCTTGCGAGTCTGCTCGCCCGCCGACCACAGTAACTCTTTCGGATCGAATTCGACCTGGGCGGGAAGCTCACGCTGCACGGTTCGCAGTTTGTCGACAGGGCAGGGCGTTCCTTCGGGGTCGGACCAATGCTTCAGCTTGTACCAGTGGTCGAGGTAGGCTCGGCCGGTATTGTGCTCGAACAGCTCTTTGTAAATCCCCAGCGGGAACGTGAACCAACCTTGGTAGTACAACTTCTTCGAGCCGTTCTCTTTCGTGAAGAGCTGCACTTCCCACAGGCCGGCATTGAGACAGTTCTTTGCCAGTTCCGCCGACGCGAGGTTCTTGACCTCGAAGCCGTCACCGCCACTGACTTCAATGAACTACGACTTTGGATCGAACGATACTTGCTGCCGGTTCCACTGCCGATCCGTCAGAGCGATCCGTTCCAGGTTCGGATCGGACTTCGTCCATTCTGGCTCATTGGGAGTGATCAAACTTACGTCGATGTTCCTGAAAACAACCTTCGCGGTGTCTTTGTCGGTCGGCGAGAAGACGAAGTCGAAGTGTGTCTTGTCGCGGCGGACCAGCCGTAAGGTGCGACCGTGATAGCGACCGTGATACGGACTGCGGTCGGCCGGGTCTTCCGGGTAGTCCGCGTTCGAGAGCTCGCGCAACCGGATCGCCATTTCGTCGGCGACGGCATAGCGATCCGTCAGCCAGAGAAATCCAGCCAGCCCGCCGGACAGCAAAAGAAACAGGCAAATCCAAGCGACCCGGTACCAAGTCAATCGGCGACGACGCGGCAGCGAGACAGTCAAACTTCCCGCGGGTGACACGGTCATGAGTGCAGACATGAGTTCAGATCATTACGGACGTAGAAAATGTCGTTGTCGCAGAAATATCACAGCTGGCCGGGATTTGAGTCAAACAACCGCGAGAAAAAAAGAGCTCCTTGGGCTAAGACCGGCACCTTTTGCCGAAGAGCAAGTAGAGCAAGTATCGACCGGCCCTCGGGCTGACGCAAGTTCCCCCGATCGGCGACGTGCGAGCCGACCACGTCACGCTGGCGCAAAGGTTAGAACTGAATGAGTTCGGCTTACGCCGGCGCACTCTAACACGTTCGTTTTGCCACGCTGTTGCAAATCGACCAACGGACGCGTTGAAGGCTTGGTCGGTGACCGGGCAGCGGCGCGTCGTCAAGTCGATGAAGTTGCGGTTGTGCGCGTACCAGTGTCAAGACACGGAGAATTTCGCGCACACAATCTGAAACGCGATGCGTTACAAATTGACAAATCTTTGTCTGACGACGCCGCTCGTCTGTCGAATGCGAGTCGTGGTCGCTTTCAGTCGGATAGTTTGACACAGTCGTTCGCCTGATCTTGACGAAGGTTCGTGTCAGGAATTGTATTGAACCAGTTGAGCTGGCCATTTGGCTTTGCGGAAAGGCACCGCTCGGCATGCAGGTTGCGTTGTTGAACCGAATTCGGGGTCATTAGTGCGCTGCACCAGTCCCTCCAAAACGTTCACTGTGAAAAGCGTCAAGATGTCATCTCTCCGTCCGAAGAATCGTCGTAAGGGGTTTGTATTCCAATCGCAGATCGAAGCTCTGGAAGAGCGTTGCGTGCCATCAGTCGATCCGATTTTGGAGTGGAACGCGGTCGCTCTCGAAGTCAACCGGATCTCGTACAGCGGCAATGTTGTCAACGACCAAATCGGGCCCACACGGTCGAGTCGAGCCCTGGCGATTGAGCATGCGGCCATGTTTGATGCCTGGAATTCAATCCATCGGAAGTACAATCCCTATCTGGTCCAGGCCCCCAATTTCAGAAGTGCCTCGGATGTCGCGGCCGTCGCGCAAGCGGCACACGACACTCTGGTGGCGATGTACCCCAATCAGCAGGCGTTCATCGATACGAAACTCGATGAGACACTCGCGCGGGTGCCGAACGGACGCAGGGAAACTCGGGGCATCAACGTCGGCAAGTTCGTCGCTCACCAAATCCTGCTGGCCCGAACCAACGATGGCTCGGAGGTCGCCGGGGAATATATCCCAGACGGGCAAATCGGCCATCACAACGTTGACCCGCTGAATCCCGGCCAGGGGTTCTTGACTCCCGCTTGGGGCGACGTCACCCCGTTTGCCATTTCCAGCACCGATGCGATTCCCACCCGAACCGTTCCGGGTTTGGACACGGTGGAGTACGCGCAGGCTTACACCCAGGTCAAGCAGTTGGGAGAGGAGACGAGCACGGAGCGTACTACGGACCAGACAGAGATCGGCATCTATTGGGGTTACGACGTGGCTCGTGGCCTGGGAGATCCACCGCGTCTCTACAATCAGATCGCTCAAGTCATCGCGCAACAGGAGCACAACACCGTCGCTGAAAATGCTCGAATGTTTGCCTTGATCAACATCGCCATGGCCGACGCGGGCATCCAGGCCTGGGGCGTCAAGTACCGCGACGAATTTTGGCGGCCAATCAACGCCATCCGGCAGGGGGATGCGGACGGCAATGACGATACCGTGGGTGATCCGACCTGGTCCCCATTGGGGGCGCCGCGCACCAACCCGCTTCCCGGCGAGGATGTCAATTTCACTCCACCGTTCCCCGCCTACACGTCGGGTCACGCGACCTTCGGTGGTGCGGCGTTCAAGACCATGACGAACTTCTACCAGACCGACGACCTGCGTTTTAGTATCCCCTTCGACTTCATCTCCGACGAGTTCAACGGCGTGTGTACCGACATCCATGAGCTGATCCCGGACCTCGTGCTGGACCATGTTCGCCAAATCCGCCCAAGACACTTCGACAGCTTCAGCCAAGCGGCGGCCGAGAATGCCGCCAGCCGGATTTTCCTGGGCATCCACTGGCGATTCGATGCCACTGCCGGTGTCAGCGCCGGCAACCGCATCGCCGACTACACCTTCGACCACGTTTTGCGTCCGCGCAGCAGCCGCAGCCCGATGCACGTCGCCTCCATCAATTTTACGAGCCAGATCGACGCTTACCTCAACAACACCTATACAACATCCGTGGAGGCGATTGCCGCGGACATTATTGAGATCATCGTCGCTCCTGGCACCTTCAGAGTGCAGACGCTCAACACGGCCTCGCCCCTGGTGAAACAGGTCATGACCGAGCTACTGGACAGTTCGCGAAAATTCAGATCCCTGGTTCGGGTCTTGGACCGCTTGGCTAATGACGACCGGCCCGCGTCCCACGTCGCTCTCTATAGAATGGAAGCGAAACTGCGCGACTTGGTGTTCAGCTCAAAAGACCTCATCGAGAATTTGGTGGAGTGGCGGTAGGCGAAACGAGCCCAGCGAAGTTCCGTGCTTATTCGCCCACGCAAATCAGATTGCCGCTTGAGAAGCCGATAAATCTCCGTCAGACCGAATATGCGTCAGGAACAAGCTTTGATAAAGTTCCTCGCGCGTGGCTGAGATTTGGTTGGAAACGGCTTCTGACTTCTTTGTTTCCGATCTCCTTTGTTTCCCCCCTCACCTCCAGGGAGAAACTATGGATTTGTCCCAAGCTCGAATCCTTTACGAGCGTTGCCCACTGTGCGATGGGACCGATTTTCTCGTGGAGATGATCGGCGACTGCTCTCGTCACCCGCTCTACAAGCCAGCACTTCCTAAAGCCCAGCGTTGGCTGCGTTGTCGCCAATGCCACCATATTTACGTCGAAGGGTACTACAGCCCAGCAGCTTTGAGCATCATTTTCTCAAGTGCGCTTCCTCGTCAGACTCCAGGCCAGAACGTTGGGAAGGCGAGGCATACTTCCGCGCGGATGGTCGAGATCGTGTGCGACCGGCTGCCTGTGCCCAGCGGGCGGTGGCTCGACGTCGGGTTCGGTAATGGCGCGCTGATGACCACCGCCGCGGAGTTCGGATTCCATGTGGTGGGCCTCGACCTCCGCGAGAACAAAGTCAAGATGATGCAGCAGTTCGGGTATGAAGCTCATGCTCTGGAATTCGAGAATTATCAGCCGAGCGAGCTCTTTGATGTGATCTCCATGTGCGACGTCCTCGAGCACATGCCGTTCCCAAAGCTGGCGCTACGACATGCCTGGACCTTGCTGTGCGAAGGAGGTCTGTTGTTCGTCTCGATGCCCAACTCGGATTCCTTCCTCTGGCAGTTTCTCACGAAAAAAGGGGCGAACCCTTATTGGGGAGAGCTCGAACACTACCACAACTTCGGACGACAGCGGCTTTACGCCCTGCTCGCGGAATGCGGGTTCGCGCCAGTTCGCTACGGCGTGAGCTCCCGCTATCGGGCCTGCATGGAGGTCGTTGCGAGGAAAGGTGCGGCCTTGGCGTAGTGCTGGCGCGGCGAAGGGCGTGATGTGAGCCCGACAGCTTCCAAAGGCTGTGCCAAGGATTCCAAAGCTGTGTCGTGCCACAGCATTCCAACGTTTACGGCACGAGCGTTACCTGAATTCTTGCGAATTCAGCTACGTTGGCGGAGCAGCCTCGAAGTCGCCACCGAGCCACACGAACGGCGCGAGATGTTGCGTCAGGAAATCGTATTCGGAATCGAGGGTGTAGCTCGTGAGGATTAACAAATCCTCCGAACCGCCGGCCGCGACGATCGAGTCTCCTTCCGGTGCTCCGCTACCCGTGCGTGGCGCGAGGACATCATTGCCGAATCCGCCGTCCAGCGTGTCGACACCGGAACCGCCCACCAGCGTGTCGTTGCCGTCTTGTCCCAGCAGACTGTCTTGGCCTAGTCCACCCGCGAGCCGATCGTGACCAGCGCCACCGCGGAGCGTGTCGTTGCCACCGCCCCCGAGCAATGTGTCGTCGCCATCGTTACCGTCGATCAGGTCAAGCCCCGCATCGCCACTCAACCGATCATTTCCGGTGTTGCCCATCAACGTGTCGTTGCCCGCTCCCCCAAAGAGGGTGTCGTCGCCGGCGCCGCTATCGAGGCTGTCGGCTCCACCAGAACCATACAAGCGATCGTTCCCCAAGTTGCCGACCAAGCGATCGTTACCCTCACCGCCGTCAATCAGGTCGTCGGCGCGACTGCCGGACAGTGTGTCGTTGCCGTCGCCACCCAGCAGCGTGACCGACAGGATTGACGACGACGCCTCCAACGAATCGTTGCCCGCTCCGCCATTGAGCGTCAGCGACGACACGCCCGTCACGTTGATGAACGTGTCGCGGCTCAGTCCGCCCACCAGATTTTCGAACGAGTCCCAATTGAACATTTTGATCACGCTCGTGGACGTGTCTTTGTATTGCTTGTTGCCGACGTCCCAAATCGCAGTGACACCAAGCCCCAGGAGAGTGTCGCTGCTGGTTCCACCTTTCACCGTCTCGATCGCTCCGAAGGATCCGGTCAGAGTTTGCTCACGTCCGCTAAAGCCGAGTGTCGAACTGGCCGTCAGCGTCACCGAGCGATTGATAGTCGAAGGCGAGAAGTCCAGGACATCCGCTCCCTCGCCACCATCGAGCGCACCGCTGAAGGTTGCTCCGTCGAAGACGCGAAACGTGTCGTTGCCGCCGCGGCCGGAGAGTGTTTCAAAGCCATTGAATGTCACGCCACTGGTGCTGGAGATCGTGATTCCCGCGGCCGACAGCGAGAACACGTCGGTCCCGTTATTCCAACCTTGCAGAGTGTCGGCACCGTCGCCACCAAAGACCAATTCAAAACCAGACAGCGTGAGACCGTTGCTCACCAGCGCGCTGGGACTCGCCGTGAACGTGTCAACGCCAGCGGCGCCAGTGACGGTGTCGACCCAACCCCCGCCACCCCCGTCCAGCAACTCGAAGGCAGTGAAGGTCGTGGTTGTCCAACCGCTCACAGTGACGCCTGTCGACGTGACGACGAACTGTTCGGCAGCCGTGTCGGTGCCTTGCAGTCGATCGCTGCCGCTGCCGCCGGAGATGACTTCGAAACCTTGGAAGATCAGTCCATTGGCGGTGACAGTTCCCGGCGAGCCAAGTTGGAAGACATCGTTCCCCACCGTGCCGGCTAGCGAGTCCGCCGCGCCCCCTCCCACCACCATCTCGATGCCCGTGACGTTGACAGGGAAGCTAAGTGGCAGTTGCCAAGTACCTACAATGCGAACGGCATCTGTATCCGCACCACCGTTGAGGGTGTTACCGGTGAGCGAGTCATCGAATAGATCGCTGCCGTTGCCACCCAGAAGCGTGTCGGCTCCCGCGCCGCCGATCAGACTGTCGTCGCCGTTGCCACCGTCGAGACTGTCGTTGCTCCCGCTCCCAGTCAGCGTGTCATTGCCATCGCCGCCGAGCAGCGTGACCGAGCCGGTGAACTTGCTCGCGTTGATCGTGTTCGCCGAGACACCGCCGGAAAGTCGAGCTTTCTCGATGCCGGCTAATGTGTCTTCGACAACACCACCGAACGCGAGCGTCGCGCCGGTCAGCACGAGATCCATGTCGCGAACTTCCTCCACGACGTCGCTCGTCCCGATTCCGCCGCTCAGCGAATCGTTTCCCCAACCGCCGCTCAACGTGTCGTCGCCGGCTTGGCCGTCGAGTGTGTCGTTGCCATCCCCGCCGTCGAGTATGTCGCCGTTGCCACTGCCGACAAGCGAATCGTGGCCGCTGCCACCGCGAACTCCGTCGACATTGATCACGCTGCCGACTCCCGTTGCCACGTTTGTTCCTAAATTCACGATGACTGATGTGCCATAGGCCGAGTAGTCGAGCAGATCGCGCGTTCCGCCGCCGCCGTCGATCCGGCCGAGGCTCGCGCCCGGGACCATTTGGAACGTGTCGTCCCCCGTGCCGCCAACCAGCGTTTCGAATCCGGCAAACGTCAGTCCGGAGATTCCGGAAACGGTCACTCCCGTTGCCGACACACTGAAGACTTTGCCGCCAGTCGAGCCAGACAACACGTCGGCCGATCCGGCACCGAACACCGTCTCGATGCCGACGCATGACGCGAGTAGGTTGTTGCTCGACAGCGACCAAGTTCCGATGTAATCGACGGAGTCGTTGTCCGCACCTCCATCGAAGGTGTTCGAGCCGGTGACATCGATGAACATGTCGTCGCCCGCTTCGCCGAAGAGCGAATCATTGCCCGCACCGCCGATCAGCGTGTCGTCGCCGTCGTCGCCGCTAAGATTATCCGCTCCGCCGCCGCCGCGCAGACAATCGTCGCCGTCTCCACCTAGCAGCGTAATTGCTCGGGTTGCCGGCGAGGCGTCAATGTCGTCGTCGCCGGCACCACCGTTAAGCGTCATCGCGATCGTTGGCCGCACGTTCGTGAACAAGTCGCGTCCCGCACCACCCCTCAGCGATTCGAACGAACTCCACAACATCGAGCGACCGCCGACCACGTCGGTGTATTGCCCGCCAGAGACGTTCCAGTTCGCCGAGGTTGCGTAGCTCGTCAGCATGTCGGCTTGGTGACTCCCGCCGAGCGAGTCGATATTGCGGAAGCCGATCGGCAGAGAAATGTCAGTTCCCGAAAAGCCGTTTGGGCCGCTGTCGGTCAACGTGACCTGACGGCCGGTCGTCGTTTGCGAGAAGTCGACGAAATCTGTTGCCGCACCGCCATCCAACACTCCTGCGAAACTGACTCCGGCTGACAGCACAAACGTGTCGGCTCCATCGCCGCCAAGCAACAATTCAAAGCCAGTGAATTCAAGGGGCGCGACTGAGGTTCCGTTGCGAATCGTGCCCGAGGTCGAGTCGGTCAGTTGCCACGTGTTTGTGCCCGCGAGCAATCGCAGCGAGTCCAGCGTTGCTGGATCATGACTATTGCCACCGTCGAGCCGTCGCGTCAGCGCGGCCGCGACGGTCAGCGTTACGGTGTCGGCGAAGCGCGTGCCTCGGAACTGCTCGATATTGGCATTCAGCATCAGCCGATGATTCGCGCGGATATCTTGCGGTGTGTCGCCTGTCAGGTCGATGCTGATGCCGCCGTCGCTGACGGACGAATAGTCATACGTATCGTTGCCCGCGTTCACTGCTTCCGTCAGGACGTCCCAGCCGTTCGCACACAGCTGGTAGACATCGTCGCCGGCACCGCCAACGAGGCTGTCGTCGCCGGCCCCGTCCCATAGCGTGTCGTTTCCGCTGCCGCCTTGCACCGAATTGGCCCCGTCGTCGCCACGCAAGAGATCGTTGCCTGCGCCGCCTGTGAGGTTCTCGAACTGGCTGATCTGTCCCGCGAACGATGTCGCCACACCGGAAACGTCCAGGGACGCGAACGATGCTGTGCCGTCCAACAGCGAAGCCGAAACGTCGCTTGTGACGCTCGCAAAGTTAAGCAAGTCGTTGCCAACCCCGCCGTTCAACAAGCTCCACCGAGCGGCCGGCCCAATGTGGAAGTCGTCAACACCTTCACTGCCTGTCAAAGATTCGACGCCGTGAAATCGGATGAGCCCCGACGACGTTCGTCGAAGTTGACCGGAGCCGTCTCCTGTGACGAACCAGTTCCACGACCCGGCTCCATCCGCGTTCTTCAACTGCAACTGATCGGCGGCCGTCGACGAACCGTTGACATCCAAAACGCCTCCCATCGGTATCGGCGATCCCGCCGAGAAGTCGACGCTGAGCTGCAACGACTGCCCCGGCTGAGCAACGACGACCAACGTGTCGAATGCTGAAATCGTTCGCGCCGTCCCGTCGATCGGCGTCGTCATGTCGGTGCTCGTGAAAAGCGCAACGGACGAAGTACCGGTCCGTCGCAGCACAACCGGCCCGTTCGCGAGAATCTCGACGCGTTGGCCCAGGTTGATCTCATAGATCGATGACATTTGCTGGTACTCGCCCCACGTGCTTTGAATCAGCACATGCGTTCCATCCGACGAAGCGTTCAACATCGGCTGTACGAGGTAATAATCGGCGCCGTTGGTGTGATGCTGAGCGAGCACAACGGCTCCGTTCGGTCCCTCTGGCTGCTCGATGTTGATAGCGACGATCGCTCCCTTGTACGCCGGAGACGTCGGCGTGAACGGCGTGGAACCGCTGTAGTATGACGCGAACACATACCCCGGATTCTGAGTGTTCGTGGCCGTGATGTGGCTGAGAGTTTCGCGCGACGCGGAGATGTCTTCGAATGCCGGATTCGTCAGCGAAGCATAAATGTCCGTACTCGGATCGAAACGCAACACCTGCCCGATCGTGTTGCCTCCGGCGAGATACTGGATGTTCGGGCTGATGAGACTATCTTTGCTCCACTTTCCCGGCTGGCCGACAACATATGACTTGCCACTCGCTCCTGCGGCGAAGATCGCATGATGCCAGTAGAACGGAAAGAAACCATTCCGCCGTGCGTCGTCTTGGCGTAGTTCGGGATAGTCTTCGGTCGGCTTCGGTGTGATGGGCATGACATGCGGAACGATCTGTCCGCCCGCGAGGTCGACGTCCAGCAGACGCCACGCATATCCATTGCCGGCGGCAGGATCTTGCACGTACGTGATCATGATGTACTGGCCGTCTGGAGCGACATAGAAGTCCAGAACGTTCGACGGCTGGCTGCCATAAGGAAATCCCGGCGTGCCGGCCGGAGCCGTGATGGGAACACTGGCAATGACGGGATCAGGCCACTGCCCGGCGTTGTCGGATGTGTTGGACAACGCGGCGACGTCCAGGTCCACGAGGTACGCGCTCAAGACCGACCGGTCAAAATTCAATCCCGGTCCCGCAAGACGCGGGTTGCCGAGCAGTAGCGTGTAATTGTGGCCAGTCTCCGGATTGAAGAACAACGTCGTCTTCGACGTGAAGATCAGTCCGCCCCGTTGTATCGGATCAAATGACGTGAAGACTAACGTCTGCGCGTCGTGCTGATAAACCTGTTCGAGTCCGGTGCCGTTGTTCGTGTTGCTTGCTGTTTGGTAGCGATACTTCCGCACGCCTGACAGTTGACCGCCAGGGCCGACTCCTGAAACGAAGCCGTACTCGATATTCGGCTCGGCCGGGTTCAGGCTCCAGCGCCAATTGCGGCTGGGAATGTCCGCCGTGATTGGCGTGACGGTCGCGTTCGAGTCATCAAGCTGTTGCCGGTTGAGCAAGAAGTCCCATCGTATTTGATCCAGTTCTGTCGATCCTCCGTTGATCGCGGGAAAACTTCCGAGGTGAATCAGTTCGCTGCTGACGTTGTACGTGGGAGTTGTCGGGTACGCCGAGCGAATCAGGCCACCCCACACATGCGGATTGTCGCCAATGCCGCCGATCTGATTGGCCGTGAGCACTTCCGTTCCCGGATCGCCACCCAGTCGTGTCACTGTGCCGTACACCGCTGCAACCTGTGACGGCGACTGCGAGGGCGGGGAAGCATCGTCAGGAACAGGCAGACGCCGGGTGTTCGGTACGGCATTCACCGCGCGCCAGCGTGCATCTTCCGCCGTAAGATCCGTGAGTAAGTCATCCGCATTCAATTTCGGATCGCCGTGCGTGTCACCGTAAGCCAACAGTTCGTCCGACGTGAAAAGCCAGTCGCTGCCCGATCCGCCCGTCAGCGTGTTGATCACGAAGTCATCGAATACGGTTTGGCCGATGTTCGACGTTACCGGATTTGACCAGAGCGCGTTCGGACGCAGTGGCGACTCGCTGGCGAGCGCTTGTGCGACGATCGGCAAGTTCACGGCGTGCGATCTCGCCTGGCTGCTGGTACGTTCGACGACGAGAACGTCGGTGAGTGGATCGGCCGTGACCACGCGCGCGACGATCCGCATCGTCTCGTCTTCCAGTCGGATTCGAAAGCTTGTACCGGACGGAAGTTGGCCGCCGTAGTTGGATGGATCGAATGCCGCCGCCATTGATTGCGGCACGACAAGGCGCGTCGATAACGAAGCGACGGGCAGCAGCTTCCCTTTGGAATTGCGGTCGAGCACTCCGTCACGATTGTCGTCGACACCCAGAACCGTGGTCGCGAGCGGAGCGATCGACTGTCGTCGTGCTTCGTTGTTGGCGGCGGCGGCGAGCCAACGATTGCGGACATCCAGCAAACCGGGATACAGACCGCTCGCAAAATGCACCGTACCGCCGATCAGCAAGTCGTCGCCGTCGCCACCGCCGAGCAGATCGCGTCCGTACCCACCGACCAGGACATCATTCCCAGAATCTCCGTGAATCTGATCGTCTCCGAAGCTGCCGATCAGCAGGTCTGCGCCCGCTCCGCCATTGATCGAATCAACACCCGCGCCGCCATTCACCGTGTCATCGCCGTCACCGACCCGGATGAAATCGCTTCCCTCACCGGTGGCTACCGAATCGGATTCTGTACCGGCGTCGACGAAGTCGTTGAACGGACTGCCGAACACGGAGTCGTGGCCTCCGAACGATTGCACGAACACACCAAAGCCGCTCGCGACGGCGAGGTTCCTGATTTCTTCTTCGGCCATCGGCATTGGCAACTGTCCACTCGCCGCGACCGCTTGTTGAAGTCCGAAGCCGCTTGTCACGCCAGTCAGATCGATGACGTTCGCGTTGCCGTCACCGCGCACGAGAATGCGTCCGATCCGTTGAGTCGGCAGATTCTCCAGGATGCTTTGAGTCACCTCTTGATGGATGTTTGTGTTTGAACCGTTGATCCAAACGTGGACGACTTCGATCGACGTTCCAGAAGCCAGCGTCGCCACCCGCGACCCGACGGCAACGGCCGACGTCGTGCTCGAGTCGCTCAAGTCGATCAGCAGCACACCAGGTGAAGAGGCGTCCCCCGTGAAGGTCACGGAACTCGGAAGAGTCCTCGCTTCGAGCAGTTCGGCGGCAAGCAGATGCGTCCGCGCGAATCGATTCCGCTGACGATGTCGATGCCAACGGATTCGCCGACGAAAGGAATTGAGCCAATCATTCAGCCGCATTTTGCACCTCGTCCCTGCGCGTCAACGAACTAGGACGAGTCTGTCTCAGGGGCTGTTGATTTCAAGCAACGTCTCGTTGCATTCCGAATCTCTGTGTCAGGCCGATCCGATCGCAGCGACCGTTCTTAGAGAGCCAGCGAAGGATTGACCGCGACGTTCCTTCGTTGGCGTTTCAGGCATCAATGGTTCACGCCGTCACGAGAGATCCCCGCGGCGTGATTGACCTGGCGATCGGATTTCAACAATGTCAGCCGGGTGAGGAGCACACTCTGACCCCTGTGCTGTGGCAACGTCCGATTCCTCGATTACAATCCTTCACGTCGGCCGCTCACCGTTCCTGCTCCTGCCAGCGGGTGAACCGAGTGGACCCTCCGAAACCGCCTGACTTGGCCGCTGACGTTGTCCAAGTCATCCTCGGCTTTCACCGCGAGCTGGCACGTTGAGCACATTGTTGCCGAGCGGCCGAACGCCTCGTCCATTTTGCGGACGACCAGCGGCTGGCGCGTGAACCGATAATCCGGGTTTTGGCTTTCACGCGGAGAGTCTTTCATGCCCAAGAAACATTCACACGATTTGTTCGACGACACCACGATGACGTTCGGGGAACACCTCGAAGAACTGCGTGTGCGGCTGTGGCGCGCGCTCATCGGCTTGGTGATCGGCGTCAGCGTCACGATGTATTTTGGCGACTACGTCATGGCCGTCGTCCGCATGCCGATTGAAGACGCCCTCAAATCTCGCGCGAGCGGCATGCCCTTCTCCGAGGTGTTTTCGCGAAGGTTGAGTCAACTGTTCGGCGGAAAAGCGGAGGATCCCCAGCCCACGCCGAAGACCGAGCCGTCCGAAGTCGCCAATCCGAACACCATCACGATTGAATTCCATCCGACAGAACTTTTGGCCGCGTTGCACGAGGCGGACCCCCAGCGATTTCCGCTGCCGGAAAAGAAGCCCGCCGCCACAACAACCCGCGTGAAGCCTGCAGAGGCGACAAACACCTCGGACGGCGCTGCCAAGTCCGACTCGGCCGATAAGTCGATCAGCCTGAAGGTCTCGGCTCCGGAGTTCGCAAAATTCCGAAAGACATCCGACCGGCAGGATCAGCCCACCGTGCTCACGGTGCAGGAGGCCTTCATGACCTGGTTGAAGGTCTCGTTCGTGGCCGGGTTGGTGTTGTCGAGTCCGTGGGTCATCTACCAGCTTTGGCTGTTCGTGGCGGCGGGGCTGTACCCCCACGAACGGAAATACATCTACGTCTATTTGCCCTTTAGCACGTTTCTTTTCTTAGGGGGGGCGGTGTTTTGCTTCTACTGCGTTTTCCCGTTCGTGTTGGACTTTCTGCTCGCGTTCGCAGAGGAGCTGAAGCTTCAGCCCATGATTCGGCTGGCCGACTGGATCGACTTTGCGATCATGCTGCCAGTGATGTTCGGCATCAGCTTCCAATTGCCGCTGGTGATGCTGTTCCTCGAACGGCTGTCGATCTTCGGGGTCAAGGACTTCACCGAGAAACGCCGGATCGCGATTTTGGTGATCACGATCATCTCGATGGTGCTTACGCCCGCCGAGCCGTACAGCATGGTCATGATGATGCTGCCGCTGATCGTGTTGTACGAGTTTGGGATTTGCATTTGCCGCTGGTTCCCGAAAGCTCAGCCGTTCGACGATGACGAGGAAAAACAAACGGCGATCGCGACCAGTTGAATCGGCTTGCTCCCAAGCAGGAGCTTGGGAACGAGCAACTGGGGAACGAATCGAAGCCCGCGCTCAGGGATAATACCATGCCGACTGAATCGGGAAGCGGAGCTTTGCAGGACCACGTTCCCGAGCAAGAGCTTGCGAACGAGGTGTTTGGGAACGAGAGACGCGCGAACGAAAAGCCCGCTCCCGTCGTCGAATGGCTCGGTGGTCTCGACGGAACACTACGGCTGCTGGATCAAACGCTGTTGCCGACGGAGGTCAAAGTCGTTGAGTGTCCGTCAGTCGCGACGGTCTTCGAGGCGATTCGATCGTTGCGAGTGCGCGGTGCTCCGGCGATCGGCGTGGCGGCGGCTTACGGAGTCGTGCTCGGCGTCCGAGAATCGGCGAGCGGCAATCGAGCTGAATTCAACGAACGACTCACACAAATCATCGAGCATCTCGGCACGAGCCGGCCGACGGCGGTGAACTTGTTTTGGGCGCTGAACCGGCAACGTCGCGTGGCCGAGCGAATGCCGGCCGCGTCACCGACCGAAGTTCTTGCGGCGTTGCTGGATGAAGCCAAACAGATCAAAGCTGAAGATCGCACGATGTGTGCGGCGATTGGTCGGCACGGAGCCGAATTGCTGAAAGACGGCGATGCGGTGCTGACTCATTGCAACGCGGGAAGCCTCGCGACCGCTGGCGACGGGACCGCGTTGGCCGTGATTTACGCGGCGGTCGCGAGCGGCAAGCGACTGCGCGTGTTCGCGGACGAAACGCGGCCACTGTTGCAAGGAGCGCGGCTGACGGCGTGGGAACTGCAACAACGCGGCGTGCCGGTCACGCTGATTTGCGACTCGACGGCGGGTTGGGTCATGCGGCAAGGTCGCGTGCAAGCGGTGATCGTCGGCGCGGATCGGATCGCCGCGAATGGCGACACGGCTAACAAAATCGGGACGTACTCGGTCGCCCGGTTGGCGAAAGCTCACGGCATTCCGTTTTACGTCGCCGCTCCGTCGAGCACGTTTGATCTGTCGCTGTCGCACGGCGAGCTGATTCCGATCGAAGAGCGTTCACGAGAAGAAATCACTCACGGCTTCGGCCGACAGATCGCGCCGGATGGCATCGACGTGTTCAATCCCGCCTTCGATGTGACTCCGGCGGAATTGATCTCGGCGATCATCACGGAGCGCGGCGTGATCCGTCCGGTGTCGGAAGCAAGCATTCGCACGATCCTGGGAGCCGCGCCATGAACTTCGCGTTGCTAGGCGACGATCCGGTCGCGCGGCCGCTGCTTGAAGCTGCGCTCGCGGGCGGACACAACCTGGAGCGAGCCGCTTTGGCGGACCGGCGATTGCCGATGATTGAGAATCTGTTTGGACGGATTGGCAATCCGTCCTACTTGGCTCGGTGGGAAGATCTGTTGACCGACAGCAATATCGAAGCGGTCATCGTCGCGGGAGACAGCGAGGAGATTCAGACGGCGGCCAAGCAACTGGCGATGTCCGGCAAGCC
>CAYSHJ010000196.1:0-2136 GCA_964430385.1 uncultured Planctomycetaceae bacterium | reverse complement strand
GTGTGGATCGTCACCGGCCGCTCGAACGACCAGACGAATTCGAGTGGGCTGGCAGGGTTCGCCGCGCTCCGCCATGCACGGTCTTTTCCATGACGCCAGCCATCGGTGAGTCGCGCTGCATCTTCACCTCCGGCAGGGCTGCTCGTCAGCTTGCCGCCGTTGCCGGGCAACAGCAGCGAATAGTTGCGGTACGCGATCGTCAGCTCATCGAAGTCGATCGAGCCAGTTGGCGGGTTCTTGACGTCGATGTACGCCAGCATGTGAAAGAAGTCGATGTTGAGATGTCGCTGGCAAAAGTCGATTGAGCCATAGATGTAGCCCCCGTTGCCGCCGCCGTAGGTCCAGTGCGTCGAGTCGTTCGTCAGCCGATAGTCGACTGAGTGCCATTTGCCGTCGAGAAGCAGGTCCGTTAGCGTGACGCCGGTATGTGCCCAGTTGGGCCGTTTCCATCCGCTGGCGATTCCGTCCTCGATGTTGAGTTGACTCTGCGTCCACCACAGCAACTCAGAGCCGTTCGGCTTCCAGTCGTTCCCGCGGACTGAGACCGAAATGCGAGCATCACGGAAGTCGGGATCGCCGCCACCCAGGTAGACCGAAGGGACTCCGGCTCCGGGGTGCGGGCCGGGGTAGAGATACTTCACGAGATGCAGCGTGCCGATGCCGTTGTCGTGGTTGTGATCGTGGTTGCTTGGCTCGGCGAACCGGACAAAACCTCCTGCCACGCCGCCGTCCCTGTGGTGACTGGAATTCAGCCAAGTGCCCCAGCCGCTAATGCCATTGTCCCAGCTCTCCCGATAAAACGCCGCCAGTCGCGGCGCCAGCGGAACGCTCGCCGTCTGACTGCCGTAGTCGGCTGTCGGTCCATATTCGAAATGGTAGATTGTGTGCAGGCCGTGCGGATGGACGGTGCCGTTGACGGTGATAGCTGTCTGGCCGAGTGCCGTGGCCGGATTCGTGGCCACAGTCGGCGCGGTATCGGCGGCGATCGCGCTCACGGCGACAAGATTGATCAGTGTCCAAGCCAGAGCGTGTCGGCAAACTGTTCTGAGCATTGATCGACTCCCGGCGACGGTGCAACGCGGATTGGTCGTCAGTAAAGTGGTGCGACAATAACCGAGCAATGCCCAGCACGAAAGCACCCAGCGACCATGCGGACGTACCGAGAGACCTTCGACGACGGGCCCGGCGGTTGGTTCGGGTATAACAACAACGCACAAGGACCGAAGGCATTGGAGATCCTGGAAAGCTGCGCCATCACGCGCAGCCCGTGGTGGATCGATTACAACCACGCGCCACCGGGAGCGGGCTACTTGCACCTGCTCTATCTGTTGCTGACGCGAGGTGCTCCGGGTGAGCATCAGCGCGAGGTCGCCGGAATCAATCGTTTCATCGCGGGCGGGTTCGGGACCGACTTCACGAACGCGCGGATCACTCTGCGACTGAAAGGCGAACTCCTGGATCGTGGAGCCAACTTGCACCTGCTTTGCCAAGGAGTTCACAATGGCATCTGTACCGGCTGGCTGCTGACCGGCCAGCCGATTCGAGTCACTCCGGACTGGTCGGAACAAACTCTGCATTGTGTGCCCGATGATGGACAATGGACCTGTCTCGATAGCCGCCATGACCGGATCGACTACTACGGACACACGCCGCTAGCGACCGTGCTCGGCGACGCAAATGCAGACATCCTGTTCGTGCTGCATCCGCTGGACATTGCACCGATGGGTCCGCTGGAGGGCGATCCGCACCGACTGCGTCCGGAGAAAGATTATCCCGTCTGGCGCAGCCGACTGCCCGAAGGGTACGTGATGCTCGACGAGATTCGTATCGAGTTTCCCGATTGAAAAGGCTCCGCACATGAATCTGCCATTGACTCGACGCAAACTGCTGGCGACGGTGGCCGCGCTGTCGGGAGGCCTGATCAGTGCTGCATCGCGGGCTGCCGAACCGGAGTTTCGTTTGGCGACGTTTTCGGCCGACGTCACGCCGCCGATCGGGCATCCGCTGCTGGCGGGCGCGACGGTGACACCTCCGGCCAGCCGGATTGACGATCCGTTGTTTGCTCGCGGATTCGTGCTGTCGGGCGGCGACCGGCCCGTCGTGGTTGTCTCTGTGGACTGGTGCGAGATCCGCAAC
>CAYSHJ010000195.1:0-2527 GCA_964430385.1 uncultured Planctomycetaceae bacterium | reverse complement strand
CTCTTCTGTCAACGCTTCACCCACCCTCTCGCGAGAGTCGGCGCATGACTCGAAGCCGAACTGGTTCGCTATTCCTTCGTTCGTGCAGAACTTTCATCTGCTACTCTCTTCCGGCTTTTACCGGCGCTTTCCCTGTCCCCTTTGTTCTGCCGAAAGTCGACGAGGCAGGAAATCCTTCGCCCGCTCAAATAGGCGGCGACCGCCTCATACCGCTCCCTCCGTTCCGCGTCGCCGCGCATAAAGACACGAACCGCACGAAGGTGCCCATTGGGAAGCCGGACTTGATATACATTGGCGAACAGCCCCGAGATGCACAGAGGCAACCCGGACGGCGTACATTCGAACTTGGCACGACGCAATTCCGCATCCCGGAAGACAGCCTCCGGATTCTGCAACGACAGGTTGAAATTGGATTCCCAAGAGGTCATCTGCAAGATCCGGGAGTGATTTCACGGACTCTGCCCCAATGCAGGATCATGGACCGTGTCACATGAAGTTCCTGATCGATCCGAAGGGCTCACGCGTCTGACGCAATTATCCAGCGGCCCATTATGCACAAAGTCGTCGTCTAACGAAATCGGGAGCACAACGCGGTCAATCTGGGTGACTGTCGCCACTCGGGCCACTTCCTGAATGCGAAACGGTTTGACAGAAACGGACCATCCATCGGGAGCACTAAAGGGTCAGGGAAATCGTCGGTTAAAGCCGGATGTGTGTTGCGAAGGTGAAAAGCTGCCCGAAACCGCTTTTGACTGTCTCAATGTCAATGCCCGTGAGGTTGTGCGGAGCCGTATTCGGCGGCGAACCATCGTGGGTCACGGTCATCTTGCGAAACTTTCGGGCGGCTCACGGCAACGACGGTGGAAGTGGGGATTGATGCGACGAGATATACCCTGCGCAGTCATGAATGAGACATTCGGCTGTAGCCGAAGTCGTGAGACTTTGGGCTGAATTGTCTGCAAGTCTCCGAATTCTCACGAATTCGGCTACCTCCAATTCGTGGCCGCGTGAGGTATCACGAACCGATAGGCGTCGTGCTCGCGCCACGGCTTCGCGTCAAATGAACAGCAGGGCCAGGCTGATGCTCAGGAAAAATAAGCCGCACAGAACCGTGCCGAGTCGATGCGGCCAGCCGGGATGCAGTTCTTTCGGCAGCAGTTCTGGTGAGCAATCAAGTCTCGACGTTTCAAACATCGATACTTATCTTCATCTTCTCATAGTCAGCCGGCAACGACGCACGCGACGCTTTGCGATTCATTTGCAACGCTTCTTTGAGCGCTGACCGCAGGTTCTCTAAGAGTTCCTTCTTGGTCCGCCCTTGCGAGTTCACACCTTGAACATCCTCGAACCAGCCTACGTTTGAAAAACTAGCCAGCGGTGGCAGGGCCGTTCACGGCCGTTGTTCGCGTAGCGATTAGGCCCGGCGTTCAGGCCGGGTCTACGGAACACACCGCGAATTTTCATGAGGCCCGTTCACGGGCTTTCTCGCTAAATTAGCTTCAGCCACTCTCGCGTCGCGCACTCAATCGTGATCCTGCGTGCTGCGCTCCAGACGGTCAACCGTGCTCCCGCTCGCGTGGTGCCGTTTCTGATTGCGGATGGATTGCTTCACCCACTCTAAATCCTTCGTCCCGAAACTCACGATCACGTACCCGACCTGCCATTCGAGCGCTTTCTTGGTGTTGTGAGACATGTGTGGTTCCTGAGTGATTGATGCTCGCGTGGCTGAAGCCAGTTTAGCGAGAAGGCCCGTGAACGGGCCTGTTGGCCAATAACGCGGACTGTTTGACCCGGCCTGAAGGTCGGGCCTATTCGCTGCGCGAAGAAGGGGCGTGAACGCCTCTGGGACACAGCCGACTCGACCGATGATTCCAGCGATCACTCAACCGACGACAATAGCGAGGAAGGCGCGTCAAATGAACAGCAGAGCCAGGCTGATGCTCAGGAAAAACCAGCCGTACAGAACCGTGCCGAGTTGATGCGGCCAGCCGGGATGCAGTTCCTTCGGCAGAAGTTTGCGAATGACGTACAGCGCCAGCCAGTACAGCGACGCCCCGTACTGGGCCGACACAGCCGGCCCGAACAGCCATTCGCCCGTGCCAATGCTGGTGCCGGCCAGCACAACTCCCGGTCCGATCAGCGCGGCCCACAATGCCCAACCGGACCGCGGCGGTTCGGGCAGATTGTTTGTCGTCCACGGCGCGAGCGATCTGGCGCAACGGCTGTTTCGGTCGTCATGTAGTTGGCCTTGCGTCGGAAGACGACGGCATCAAGAAGACTCCCGATCACTTCCCCTTTCTCCGGCAGGGAAGGGGGGGATTGACCCAAACGTCGTGTCGGCTGCCATGGTGATGAAGATAACAACCATTCGCTCGCAGGTGCCGCGCCAACTCGACACGGTTCATAGCCGTACTCTCTGGCGGCGGTGCCCGGCGGCGAGGTGCTTGAGCATCTTCGCACGTGACTCTCGCAACGCCTTGGCGGCGTCGCGAGCGTTGGCGAAGGCTTCCTCCAATGTTTCAGCTTC
>CAYSHJ010000194.1:0-12512 GCA_964430385.1 uncultured Planctomycetaceae bacterium | reverse complement strand
GGGGGGCTGACGCCGCCCCGCTCGCCGGTTTTTCACAGCCGCTCCGCGTGATGAACCGGCCGTGTATTCAACATGAATCGCGGAGAGCCCGATTTTCGATTGAACCCGCAGTCCGCATTCTCAATCAAAAATCAAAAATCGAAAATCAAAAATCGACGCAATGACGGATAACGATATAAGAGGTGCTTCCGATGGCATACGACGTCTTCGGTGTGGGAAATTCGCTGGTGGACATTCAAGCCCGCGTCGACGACCGGTTCTTGGAACTGGTCGATTTTCCCAAGGGGCTCATGACGCTCGTCGATGAGCCGGTGCAGCAGCGAGTGCTCGAACAACTCGACGGCCGTTCGACCAGTCGTTGCGCGGGAGGCTCAGCGGCGAACACGGTGATGGGCGTCGTCGACTTTGGTGGCAAAGCGGCCTACGCCGGCAAGGTCGGACGCGATCAACTCGGCGAGTTTTTCCTCGGCGACATGCGCGAACGCGGCGTGCGGATCGAAGTCCCGCCGACCGACGGACAGACCGGCACATGCGTCGTGCTGATCACACAGGACGCTCAACGGACGATGCTGACGAACCTGGGCGTGTCGGCAACGCTCGGCCCCGATGACATCGACGAGGCGGAGATTCGCAAGGCCAAGTACGTGTACATCGAAGGCTACCTGTTCACCGGCGAAGGCCCGCGAGCCGCCGCACTCAAGGCGATGGAAGTCGCGAAAGCCAACCGCGTCAAAGTCGCCTTCACAGTCTCAGACCCGTTTCTGATCGGACTGTTTCGCGACCGCTTCTGGCAGTTGATCGAAGAACACGTCGATCTGCTGTTCTGCAATCTCGAAGAGGCTCGCAGCCTGGCCGGCAAAGAAGACCCGATCGAGTGCGCGAGCCTCATCCACAAGCACGCGGAAAACGTCGCGCTGACGCTCGGCAAGAATGGCTCGATGCTGATGCACAAAGGCGAAGTCATCCCCATCGAAGGCGTACCGACTGAAGCGATCGACACGACCGGAGCCGGTGATATGTACGCCGCAGGCGTGCTGTACGGCATCACGAACGGATTGACCTGGGCACAAAGCGGCCATCTCGCCTCGCACGCCGCCGCGCGGATCGTCAGCCAATTGGGAGCTCGCTTGCAGAAGCGGTTCACCCGCGATGAGATTGTGAGCTTGTTGAACTGACGCGCCTGCGCGTCAAATGACGTCGTTGTTCGAATGTCCGATTTGAGGAGACTCCATCCATGCGACATTCTCGAATGCTGCTCGCTGTGGTTTTGACGCTGTCAGCGACCGTCGAAACGGTCCGCGCCGACGAAGACGCCTTCGTCCCAATGTTCAACGGCCGCGACCTGTCCGGCTGGGTGATCGTCAACGTCGCGCCGAAGACGTTCACGGTGCGGGACGGAATCATCGTCAGCACGGGCATTCCGACCGGCGTCATTCGGACGGAGCGGCAGTACGAGAACTTCATCCTCGAACTCGAATGGCGGCACATGAAACCTGGCGGCAATGCCGGCGTGTTCGTTTGGGGTGATCCGATGACGGCTCCAGGGACGCCGTTCGCTCGTGGCATCGAGGTCCAAGTGCTCGACGGCCGCGAGTCGGAAACCTACACCAGCGACGGCGACGTGTTCGCCATTCACGGTGCGACGATGAAACCAGATCGCCCGCATCCGAAAGGTTGGGAGCGATGCCTGCCCAGCGAGAAACGAGCGAAGCCGTCGCCGGAGTGGAACCACTATCGCATCGAATGCAAAGATGGCGTCATCAAGCTGGCGGTCAACGGCAAGGTCGTCTCCGGCGGCAGCCAGTGCAAACCGCGCAAGGGTTACTTGTGCCTCGAATCGGAAGGCTCGGAGTGCCACTTCCGCAACGTGCGGATCAAGGAGCTTTCGTCATCTTCAGCGTCAGCGAATCCGCCGGAGAGCGAGACCACACCGTTGGCCACGGGATTTCAGTCGCTCTACACCGGCCTTGATCTATCCAACTGGAAAGACGATCCCGGCCATCAAGGGCACTGGAAGCCGACGGATTGGGTTCTGAGCTACGACGGGAAAAGCGAGGCCAAGGAACAAGACTTGTGGTCCGCGAAGGACTATGGCGACTTCGAGATGATTTGCGACTGGCGATTTACCGAGACGCCGAAGAAGTCCAAGCGGCCGGTCATTCACCCCAACGGCGACGAAGGTCCGGAGGAAGAAGAATTCGACGACGCGGGCGACAGCGGAATTTACTTGCGCGGCAACAACAAGAGTCAAGTCAACATCTGGTGCCGTCCGATCGGCTCCGGCGAGGTGCGCGGCTATCGAGTCGACAAGTCCCTGCCGGCCGACGTGCGCGAAGCGGTGACGCCGAAGATTCGCGCAGACAAACCGATCGGCCAATGGAACCGCTTCGTCATCACAATGACGGGAGACCGCGTGACGGTCGTCTTGAACGGTCAGAAGGTCATCGACCACGCACAGTTGCCGGGCGTGCCGGCGCGCGGCCCGATCGCCTTGCAGCATCACGGCGATCCAATCCAGTTCGCGAACATCTTTATTCGCGAGTTGAATTGAGACGGCCCTACACCGGCGGTGTGCTGGATTCGTTCGGCTCGAAATTCGGCGGCTCGAACTTCGGCGCGGTCGTTTCCGCGGGACGGTTTTCCGCAGCGGGACGATTGTACGAACGCGACGACGTCGAACTCGAGACGTTGTCCGCATCGTCTTCGATGCCTTTGACTCCCTTTTTGAATTCCGTGATCCCTTTGCCCAAGCTGCGCGCCACCTCGGGCAGCCGCTTGCCGAACAGCAGCAGAGCGATGACGCCGACGACCAACATTTCCATCGGACTTATACCGAACATAGTAACCTCCAAATCCCCTGGGCGACCTCGCTGACAACCAGGCCATCAGCCTGTCACCGACGTCACATGGCCAGCGCGGTCGCACGAACAAGCTTCAACACCTCAATGACGATCAACAACTCCATCGGAGACGGGACAAACGACAAACATGGTGGCTTTCCGAGGAATACTGCGAATGATCCTGTGGCCTTATGGCTGAGTCGGAGGATTCTCGTCCGTCTTGTCGTTGACCCCCTTCTTGAATTCGGTGACGCTTTTGCCCATCGAACGCATGAGGTCCGGCAGTCGCTTGCCAAACAGCAGCAGCGCCACAACCAGCACGATCATGATCTCGATGGGGCTCGTGAGAAAGGCCAACAACATGAGAGTTCTCCGACCAAGAAAACCAACTCGCCCAAGACTCCTCATTCAAAGACGAGCGACGATCACCAGGACGGGGCGAGAAGACGCGGATTGCGGGAGGCAAGCTCAGGCGAACTCCAGGGCGAACATCCCGAACAACCGCGAAGGATCATCGTTCGGTTTTGGATGTCCACTCGGTCCGCCCGCTGGGAAGAGCAGGTGGCGTGAGCGGTTAGTAACATTCTAAGCCGGGACTTGCCACTGTCAACTTTCGTGGTCCGCTGCCAGGCACCACAGGTCGCCGAATCACGTCGCAGTGCTGAAATCCTGCGGAAAACTTGCGGCCGCGGCCGCGTCGGGAAAACCGGAGAATTCGTGTTGACTCACTTTTGGAATCCCCATATCGTCCGCCCGCCTTCGACGCGGTTCGCGTCTCGGCGACAGAAAAATCCGCAATCGCCTCCCGGAAGTAGCCAGAGTCCTTCGCCCCCCTGGGACCAGCTGCTTCCGGGATTTTTTTTTCACGCAACTCGGTTCGCTAAATTGCCGTCCGATTCTCCATGTCCGACGACGAAAGTGTTCCTATGACCGAGTTCTTCGATGCCACGGTAATCCGGCCATTGCGGTGCGAAGATCTGCCGACGCTGGTGACGTTCCTCGAACCGTTTGTCGCCGACGGTAAGTTGCTGCCGCGAACGACTCAGGAGTTAGGCGACCTCTTGCCGAACGGGTTCATCGCAGAAGCAGACGGTCTCATCATTGGCTTCGCGGCACTGGAGATCTATTCCTCAAAGATGAGCGAAATTCGCAGTCTGGCTGTCTCGCCGGAGTTCCGCAGCCGCGGCGTCGGGCGGTTGTTGGTCGAGCAATGCGTCGCACGAGCCCGCGAGCGGAAAGTGCTGGAAGTCATGGCCATCACGTCCAACGAAGACTTCTTCAAACGCTGCGGCTTCGACTTCACATTGCCCGGCGAAAAGAAAGCTCTGTTCATCCAAACGCGCGACTTGTGAGCGTGTTACTTCGTCGACCCTGTTACTTCGTCGACAGCGCCGCGACAAGCTGCCGCGCGAGTTCGACATGGCCGCGCACGTTCGGCAATACCCCCTCCGCAGACCACCAATCGGGTTCAGAGTCGGCTTTCGACAGGCGGTTCTCGAACAGCGAGCAGTGATCGATCAAGGGCACTTCACGATTTGCGGCGACTTCGCGGACCAAGTCGACATACGCCGACAGATCGGACAGGTCGGTCCAGCGATCGGGGCGAGCGGTCGGGGGCGTTTGCAAAATCAGCGTCGTGGCCGACACCTCAAACGCGTCGACGACTTTATGAAGCTGGCTTTCAAACTTCGCGCGTCCCGCGGCTCCGGCCGCCGCGTCGGTCGGGCCGAGCATCACGAAGACTGACTCTGGAGCAAACCGCATCACGCGCCAATCGAGCGTCTTCAGAAAATTTTCGCAACGCGAATTCGGCACGCCCGTGTTGATCACGACGTCCAGCAAGCGTCGCAGTTTGTTTCGCAGATGATCGCCGAAGTGTTCCGAGTATGTCCGCCCCGCGCCAGTCTGACCGCCACCTTGTGCAATCGTGTCGCCGGTGAAAACCCACGTCGCCGGCTGAGTGCTTTCCAGCAACTGTCGCAGACGCTCCCACCCGGACGCAGTTTGAGCCACCGAAGTTTGAGCAATCTTCAACGGCGCTGAAGCCCTCGCGGCCACCGCCATCTGCGGCGCCGTGAATACCTTCGGCGACGTGAAGGTTGTCGCATCTGTTGGCTTTCGTCGAACTCCTACTCGTGGCAGCCAACCGGGCTTCTGAGAGCCCTCGTCCGCGCCACGAGCGCGTGCCGCCGAATCGTCCAGACCAGCGGACCTCGTTGTCGATGACTCCTGCTCCGCCGCCTCCGCCTGCATGCGTTTCGCGGTTTCGTGGAGGACCAACAAATGACGCATGTCGTTCGATCGGCGATGACGCGACATGAGAGAGCTCTTCGAGCACCACAAATAAGTATTTAACAACCGTCTCAGCATACTCTCATCGGACACCGAACGAAACTGCCGACGGCCCGTTAAGGGCCGTTGGTCGTGGGTCAGTTTGGGTGGCACGCCCTGAGTCATCGAAGGGCGTGGAATTGTCCTTGCGAGTATCCACGCCCTTAGCAGGGCGTGCCACCCGGCACTTCTTCAAATTGACCCACTACCGGGCCTTTCGTCAGGTGGTCTTTCGAGAACACGCCGTCATGAGCGATGTCGGCGTTTGAGCCGCCACAGGCATTGCTCGGTTTTGGGCAAGCTTTCATAATGCCCGCCATCCCGGAAAGGCGTTCTCCGTTGGATGATCACTGTCTGCCGCTCAACAGCGAGCCGTTCCGCTCACCGAAACTTTGTGCCTCGAAGGAGTCGATCCCATGCCGATCTTCGCTGACAACACCGAGACCATCGGCCGTACGCCGCTTGTTCGCATCAATCGCTTGACGCAAGGTCTGCGGGCCACCGTCCTGGCCAAAATCGAAGGTCGCAACCCGGCGTACAGCGTCAAGTGCCGCATCGGCTCCGCGATGATTTGGGACGCGGAGAAACGTGGCGTCTTGAAGCCTGGCATACACGTCGTCGAGCCGACCAGTGGCAACACTGGCATCGCGTTGGCCTACGTCTGCGCGGCGCGCGGCTACCCGCTGACATTGACTATGCCGGAGACCATGTCGCTGGAACGCCGCATGATGCTCAAAGCCTACGGCGCGACGTTGGTGCTCACGCCGGGTGCCGAAGGCATGAAAGGTGCCATCGCCAAGGCCGAAGAAATCGCCAAGCAACCCGGCTTCTTCATGCCCCAACAATTCAAGAATCCCGCAAACCCCGAGATTCACTTCAAGACCACCGGCCCTGAGATTTGGGAAGACACGAATGGAATGATCGACATCTTCGTCTCCGGCGTCGGTACCGGCGGCACGATCACCGGCGTCTCGCGCTACATCAAGAAACACAAAGGTCACCCGATGAAATCCATCGCCGTTGAGCCGACGGCCAGCCCGGTCCTTTCCGGCGGTAAGCCTGGGCCGCACAAGATTCAAGGCATCGGAGCCGGTTTCGTGCCCGAGATCCTCGACATGTCGCTGGTCGACGAAGTCGTGCAAGTCACGAATGAAGAGTCGATGGAGATGGCTCCGCGAATAGCGAAGGAAGAGGGCATCATCTGTGGCATCAGTTGCGGCGCGGCCATGAGTGCCGCGCTCCGCATCGCCGCGCGACCCGAAAGCGAAGGCAAAACGATCGTCGTCATCCTGCCCGATTCCGGCGAACGCTACCTTTCAACGCCTATGTTCGAGTACGCGAAGGCGTGAGCATGAGTTCTGCGAATGAATTGCTTGATCGGATCGAAGCCACACGTCTTTGGGCGTACTTCCACAAAGACTGGCTGCTGCAGATGCGCATTTTAATTCGTTCGCAATTGCCGTCGGAATTCTCGATTTTCGTCGAGTCAGAAGCAGTGCTGATTTCGCCGGTGGATGGTTCGGGATTGTCGGCCGTTGCTCCTGACTTGGCAGTTGTTCGGCCGGAGGCAAAGACCATTGCGTCCTCTGCTGTTCCAGCCGCCACGGCAACGGTCGTGGAAGTCGAAGAGACGTGTGAGCTATTTCAGCAATACAGTCTGTTGATCCGCCGGGCTCCCGAGAATCGTGTGATTGCTGCGGCTGAGCTGCTCTCGCCAACAAACAAAGGGGTCCACGGAGAGCTGGAGAAAGAGAAGTACTTGCGGAAGCGATTACTGTATCTGGAAGCCGGCATCAATCTATTGGAGATTGACGCCTTGTGCGGTGGTTCGCGGTTGTTGCCTCATGCCGTGGAGCGATTGGCAGACTTTGAACGCAATGCGTGGTCGGTGTGTCACGACGTGGACCGTCGTCGGTATCGCGGCTGGGGCTGGAACGCTGCCGACCCACTGCCCACTTTGAGTTGGCCCATCGAGCCGACACGGCAAGTGATCGTCAATCTCGACGAAGCATTCCGGCAAGCCTGCGAGTTCAATCCCTGGGAACGTTTGGTGTCGCAGACCATGCCGGCTTAGTCGCATGCTCGACGAATTTGACAACATCGACGCGACTTGGCTGCGACGCTTTCGCGCCAGCCTGCGACGCTGGCACGAACACAACGGGCGCGATTTGCCCTGGCGGAATTGTGCTGATCCGTACCGCGTGTGGCTCAGCGAAATCATGCTTCAGCAGACGACCGTCGTCGCGGTGAAGCCGTATTTCGAGCGGTTCCTGAATCGCTTCCCCGATGCCGCGAGTCTCGCCGCAGCGTCCGAAGACGAGGTCTTGCGGTTGTGGGAAGGCTTAGGCTACTACCGTCGAGCTCACAACCTTCGCAAAGCCGCTCAGCAGATTGTGCGGAACGGCACCGAGTTTCCGTCGACCGTCGACGAATTGATGCGGCTTCCTGGCATCGGCCGCTACACGGCGGGAGCGATCGTCTCGTTCGCATTCAATCGACCGGCACCGATTCTCGAAGCCAACACGCTGCGACTGTATTGCCGACTGCTCGGCTTTCGTGATGATCCGCGATCAACAGGCGGGCAAAGAACCTTGTGGGCATTGGCCGAAAAGCTCGTGCCGCTCAAACAACCGGGCGAATTCAATCAAGCCTTGATGGACCTCGGTGCGATCGTCTGCACGCCGAAAGAACCCCAGTGCCACGAATGCCCGGTCGCCACTTGTTGTCGAGCGTTCGGTCTCGGCGCGCAAGCTGTCATCCCGCAGCCAACGCGACGGCCCGAAGTGACCGAAGTCAGTGAAGCCTTTGTCGCCCTCGAGTCTGCCGGTCACTTCCTGCTAATCCGCCGGCCTGAAGGTGTTCGCTGGGCCGGCTTGTGGGACTTTCCGCGATTTGAACTGGATGACGTTTCTTCCAAGCGGCAACCAGCGAAGCTCGAACGTCTCGTCGCAGAGACTTTCGGCCTGCAAGTCGAAGTTTGTGAACAACTCGCGCAACTTAAGCACAGCGTCACGCGCTATCGCATCACGCTTGAGTGCTGGCGAGCGGAGCTTGCCGGCGCGAGGGACGTGGCCTCGAAGCTCACCTTTGCCTGGGTCGCGCCAAAGGACTTCGCGAGTTACCCGCTGTCCGTCACCGGCCGCAAGCTGGCGGATTTGATTGCTCGCGATCACACTCAGCCGAACCTCTTCCTGGCCGCACAGCGACGGAAGAAATGACGGTCGTGGCCAAGCTCTGCTTGGACATGCCGTCTTCGATTCTCTGCTTCGCGAGTTGTGTGACGTGGATTGGAGCGATACGGCTTCGTTGCGTTTCCGTTCGGAAAGCGGAGCATTCGGGAGGCGTTCCCAAGCAGAGCTTGGGAACGAGCGTACGTGCGTCGACGGACGAAGTAACCGCCGCGACCATCACGCGCTCGCGCGGGCTCGACGAACCTCGGTGGTTGGGCCTTGTCGCAGTTCGACGACTTGCCGCTGCAAGAATTCCAGTTGAGCGGCCATCCGTTCCTGAACCTCGATCAACGTCAGCGCCGCGTCGTTGTAAGCCTGCTCACGGCGGATTAGACGATCCGAACGCTGTTCCAGTTGCCGGATGCTGACTTGCAGTTGCTCGATCGTGCGTTCGAGATCCATCGACAGGTCTCCCGCGGCGGAGCGATCAGCTCGCGAATCGGCGTTCGACAAGTCTTCTTTCGGCGTAGAAGGCAACGACGAATCTGCATCATTCTTCGCTGTCGTGATTCGAGCGGCCCGTTGACGAATCGCTTGCATCAAAGCGTTCGCTCCCAGCGTGCGGCGGCGCTCGAAACGTTCGATCAGACGCATTTCGCGGTCGAGGTGATCGACCAATTCTTCGGTGCCGAGCAACGCCAGTTCGTCGAGCGGAAACGAGGCCTCGAATTCCACGTGCGGCGGCTGGTGCTCACTTTCCGGCGCTGCGTGAGCGGCATCGACTCGCGGATGCAGGCGATCGTGTCGCACGACAAAGTCGAACGAGCTGACTTCCAACCGATCACCATTCCGCAGCAGAACCGTTTTCACAGTCTGGCCGTTGACCTTGAGCGGCGGCTCGAGTGCGATTACCTCCAGCCAAAGATCGGCACCGTCGAAGTGCATCAGACTGTGCAACGGCGGGATGTCATCGCCACCCAGCCGCAGATCGCAGTCCGCGCCCGAGCCAATCAAAAATCGTTCATCGAGCATCGGCCGCAACGGTTTTTCGGTGCGGCCACGCCGAATCTCCAGGCAAACGCCGAGATCGCTGGCAGGTTCGCGGATCGTGCTACGGTCCAGCGATGATTGGTTCAAATTGTGATCCTCACATTGAAGTTCCGGCTTGAGCCGATTGTCCGACCACCTGAAGGTGGGACTCCAACCAAGAGCAAAGAGTAACACAATTCTCGGCAGCTCATCGATCCGGCGTGAGCCAATTACTGTGCCCGATCATTCCGCCGCATGCGGTCGATTCCGTTGAACTCGAAAGGACGTCAAACTGTAACGAACGCGAAGGCCGATCCGGCGTGAGGACGGTGCTGGGCGCGAAGTTGGGTGAATTTCGGAAACCATCTTGGTCGTGAGGTCTTTCCGTGTTTGCTTTCAAGGACTCAACGTCATGAAACCATGGGGATGTCCTGCCGTCGCGGCTATTCGCCGGAGTGCGCTGATCGCCGCCGCCGTCTTCGCGGTCATGTGGGCTTATTCCTGGAACCACAGTCTCTGGAACCACAGCCTCACGGCCAATGGCGATGATGGCGATGAAAAACTCACGCCGGCCGCGACGAAGAAGATCGACTTCGTCAAAGACGTTCAGCCGCTCTTCGTGGCGAAGTGTTACACGTGCCACGGGCCGAAGAAGCAGGAATCGGCATTTCGGCTCGATCACAAGCCATCGGCATTGAAGGGTGGCGATCTGGGCCGAGCAATCGTCCCTGGCAAGAGTGCCGAGAGCCCGCTGATCCGATACGTCGTGGGGCTCGATCCGGACATCAAGATGCCACCGGAAGGAGACCGATTATCGGCCGAGCAAGTCGGCATCTTGCGAGCCTGGATCGATCAAGGTGCCGACTGGCCGGAGAGTGCTTCCCCGGATTTGGACAGCGCGAAGAAAAACCACTGGGCATTTCGGCCGCCAGTGCGACCAGTGGTGCCCGCCATCAAAAATCAAAAATCAAAAATCGAAAACCCCCTCGACCGCTTCATCCTCACGCGGCTCGAGCTAGAAAACCTCAGCCCCGCGCTGGAGACCGATCAGGTCACGTGGCTGCGCCGGCTGAGCCTCGATTTGGTTGGCTTACCGCCGACGTCCGCCGAGGTCGATGCGTTCGTCGCCGATGACTCGCCCGATGCGTTCGCTCGGCAGGTCGATCGCTTGCTGGCATCGCCGCATCACGGGGAACGCTGGGGCCGGCTTTGGCTCGACGCGGCGAGGTACGCCGACTCGGACGGTTTTGAAAAGGACAAGTCGCGGCAAGTCTGGTTTTATCGCGACTGGGTCGTCAACGCGTTTAATCGCGATCTGCCATATGACCAATTCCTGATCGAGCAACTCGCTGGCGACCTGTTGCCCAACGCTACGCAGGATCAAGTCGTCGCAACCGGCTTCTTGCGGCATTCGATGCTGAACGAGGAGGGCGGTGTTGATCCCGAACAGTTCCGCATGGACGCAATGTTCGACCGCATGGATGCCGTCGGCAAGGCGATGCTCGGCCTCACAATCCAGTGTGCTCAGTGTCACAACCACAAGTACGACCCGCTCACGCAGGAGGAGTACTACCGGCTGTTTGCGTTCCTCAACAACGACCACGAGGCGCAGTCGGTCGTGTACTCGACCGAAGAGCAAGCTCGCATCGCCGCATTTCGCCAGCAGATGTCGGCCATTGAGGACGAACTCCGACGCACAATGCCCGATTGGGAACCGCGACTGACCGCGTGGGAAGCAAACGCAATTCGGCTAGCGGGGGGCGTCAGCCCCCCGGTTGAGGGTAAAGGTAACTCGCAAACAGTCGGGGGGCTGACGCCCCCCGCTAGCCACGACCAAAAAGGTTGGACGACGTTGCAACTGAATCACATCGGCGACAACGGGCAGCGGTACTTCGATCAAGACGACGGCTCGATCGTCGCGGCCGGTTACGCGCCGACGAAATTCACCGCGCACTTCGCTTCGCAGCGGCTCGACTTGAAGAACATCACGGCGATTCGGTTGGAGTTACTCAACGACCCGAACCTGCCGTGCGGCGGACCGGGCCGTTCGTTCCAAGGGACGTGCGCGCTGACCGAGATCACCGTCGAAGCCGACAACGCCGGCCGGCCCGCCGCTCCGAAGCAGGCCGTCAAACTGGTCTCCGCGACCGCCGACTACGCGAACGACGAACGAGTGCTCGAACCGAATTACTTCGACAAGACCGACAAACGCCGAGTCACTGGTCCTGTCGATTTCGCGATCGACGGCCAGGACGAAACGGCGTGGGGCATCGACGCCGGGCCGGGCCGACGCAATCAACCGCGCCAGGCGGTCTTCGTCTTCGAGAAGCCAGTCAGCGACGAGGAAAGCACGATTCTGCATGTCCACTTGAAGCAGAATCACGGCGGTTGGAATAGCGACGACCACATGAACCACAACCTTGGCCGCTTCCGGTTGTCGGTGACAACGGCGCCTTCGCCCGTCGCCGATCCGCTGCCGGCTCTGGTCCGCGCTGCCTTGTCGGTCCCGCGCGAGCGACGGTCTGTTGCTCAAGACGCTGCGGTCTTCTCGTACTGGCGCACGACCGTCGCCGAGTTCAAGCCGTTCAACGACCGCATCGAAGCGTTGTGGCGACAGTGGCCGAGCGGCTCGACGCAGCTTGTGCTCGCGCCGCGCGAGATGCCGCGCGACACGCGAATGCTCATGCGCGGCGACTTCTTGAAGCCCTCGAAGTCGGTGACGTCCGGAGTGCCGGCGTTTTTGACGTTCGTAGTCCCGCCTTCAGGCGGAACGAACGCGGCCAGCGCAAGGAAATCGAACATTCCGCCTAAAGGCGGTACTACAAACGACCGCCTCACCTTCGCACGCTGGCTGACCGATCGCCACAGCGCGACGACCGCGCGAGTGATCGTCAACCGCGTCTGGCAAGCGTACTTCGGCACCGGCCTCGTCAGCACGCCCGAAGACTTCGGTTTGCAGTCCGATCCGCCAAGTCATCCCGAACTGCTCGATTGGCTGGCCGTCGAATTCATGGACTCCGGTTGGAGCATCAAGCATCTGCACCAACTCATTACGCTCAGCGCGACGTACCGCCAAAGCAGCCGAGTCACGCCAGAACTTTACGAGCGCGACCAATTCAACCGCCTGCTCGCGCGCTTCCCG
>CAYSHJ010000193.1:0-4953 GCA_964430385.1 uncultured Planctomycetaceae bacterium | reverse complement strand
AGTTTTGCTGCGCAGTTTGCCGCGGCCGAAGGTTTGTTTGAGCGTGCGGAACTGCACTTCGATGCCCCAGCGCAGTTGATAGAGATGACGCGCCGCCTCGTTGGGCAGCTCGCGCGGGTCGAGGATGTTGGTGACGAGGAGTTACCGCGATGAACGAGCCGTCGCCGTTATCTTCGCTCCGGCCGGTTCGCGATGAAGTCTTGCGCAAAGAGGAACTATGCGATCAGTTCTCCATGTTGTGGCGTTCGGGACCGGGGACGCCGGTGGAAGAGTTCTTGCGCCATGTCGGAACGACGAACGTTTCAGACGACGTGCTTGCTGAGTTGCTCGCCATTGAAGTCCATCATCGTTGCGAACGGGGCGAGCCGCTCGATCCCGCCGAACTGGCTCAGCGCTTTCCCGGCCGAGCACTACCGGGCGACACATCGCAAGCCGGACGCAGCACCGAGACGCCAACGATCACATACCTTGAGGCGTCGGAATCCTCCGCGCGGAGTGTTACGGGAGATTCGGCGAGCCGGGCGGCGTCAGCCCCCGGACAGAACGTCATGGGGATGAGTCCGGGGGCTGACGCCGCCCGGCTCGCCAAGAACGTCGCAGTCGAAGCCACGACATCCCAGCCGGCGGAACAACCGCTTGCAGATGCCCTGACTCTGCCACCGACCCCAGACGTTGGAAGATCGCCCGCGAGGCCCAAGGCGGTCTTGCCGGTCGGCACCAAGGCCAGGTATTTCGGCGACTACGAGTTGCTCGCAGAGATCGCTCGCGGCGGCATGGGCGTGGTGTACAAGGCGCGGCAGTTGTCGCTCAACCGCATCGTCGCGCTCAAGATGATCTTGGCCGGCCAGTTGGCCAGCGAAGACGATGTCAAACGGTTTCGCGCCGAAGCCGAGGCGGCGGCGAATCTCGATCATCCCGGCATCGTCCCCATCTTCGAAGTGGGCGAGCACGACGGCCAGCATTATTTCTCGATGGGTTTCGTCGATGGTGTGAGCCTCGCCAAACGTGTGGCCGATGGTCCGCTGCCGCCGCGTGAGGCCGCGGAGTTGGTCAAGCAGGTGGCCTTGGCCGTGCAGTACGCTCACGACAAGGGCGTGATCCATCGCGACCTGAAGCCGGCGAATATCTTGTTGCAGAGGTCAGCGGTCAGAAGTCAGAAGTCAGAAACAGCAGCCGGCACCTCCTCCTCTGTCCTCTGTCCTCTGTCCCCTGTCCCCTGTCCTCTGTCCCCTGTCCTCTGACCTCTGACCTCTGTCCTCTTCCCAAAAGTCACCGACTTCGGATTGGCCAAGCGAGTCCAAGGCGGTAGCGACCTGACGGCGACCGGCCAAGTCCTGGGGACTCCCAACTACAGGCCGCCCGAACAGGCCGCGGGCAAGCTGACTCAAATCGGTCCCGCTTCGGATGTGTACTCGTTGGGGGCGGTGTTGTACTGCCTGCTGACTGGCCGCCCGCCCTTCCAGTCGGCCAATCCCCCGGACACGCTGCTGCAAGTGCTGGAACGCGAGCCGGTCCCACTGCGGCAATTGAATGCCGGAGTCCCGCTCGATCTGGAAACGATCACGCTCAAGTGCCTGGAGAAAGACCCCACCCGCCGCTACCAGTCCGCCGCCGCCCTCTCTGCCGACCTTCGCCGCTGGCTGACCGGACATCCCATCGAAGCCCGCCCCGTGAGCCGCACGGAACGAGCCTGGCGCCCATCCTACGTTGCGAGCGGAGCGAGAGGCTCTGAGTCTGATTCACTTCCTGCGTGACCAGGGCCAACCCAGTCGGAATGGCTCGACGCCGTCTCGGCGGACCAGACCATCAGCGAACCCGTCCGCCACCGCGCCCTGGAATTCGCCCGCGCGTGGAAATAGCCCGGGGTCTGGCATTTCAGAATTCAGAATTGGCCGAGCGCGACGCGGAACTCGGCGAGAACTCCACATCGGCCAATTGTGAATTGTGAAGTGCCTGACCTCCGTCGGGATTACGTCTCCTCCTGTTCAACGCCACCTTTGTCCCAGTCGTCTGGGTGTGTTTCGTCACGGACGTTCGTGACTCAAGTCCGCAGCTTGGGGCCGCCGCGGCAAACCGGGGCCCTGACTCAACGTGGCTCGGTCAGAAGACCGGCCACAACAACGGCTGCGGGCGGAGCGGGAGGCACTGAGTCTGATCCAGTGTCGGGATGCGAAGTGAGCAGCTTTAGGGCGGGACGAGTCTGCGAGCCCGGCGATCTGTCGAGAACCGAGGAAGCCACCACCCTGGCGAAGCGCGCACGAGACTTGGCTGGTCCGTTCGCATAGAATGCGAGTCGAGCCGGAAACTCACGTGAGGGGAACAACCATGAATGATAAGACTGAACTGCTGAAACGAATCACCATCGAGGAAGGGAAATGTGGCGGGCGGCCCTGTATTCGGGGCAAGCGCATGCGGGTTGTGGACGTGTTGGAATTGCTCAGTGCCGGGGCAACGTACGAGGAAATTCTCGAAGATTATCCCTCCCTGGCGCGTGAGGACATCCTGGCGGCCATCGAGTACGCCGCGCGCCAGACCGATCACGTGGTGCTGCAATCCGCATGAGATATCTCATCGACAATCAGCTACCTCCGGCGCTGGCACGACACTTGGAGCAGCAAGGATTGGAGTGCCACCACGTCGCGGAGATTGGACTGGACTAAGCGTCGGACCGCGACATCTGGCGGCATGCCGCCGCGAACGGCTACGCCATCGTCAGCAAAGACGAGGATTTCCTCCACTTGGCCAATACCGATCCGTCCGGGCCGCCATTGATCTGGGTTCGCCTGGGCAACTGTCGGAAAGCGGCCATGCTGGCTGCCTTCGACCGCGTCCTGCCCGCCCTGGTCCAGGCACTCCAAGAGGGCAATAAAGTGCTGGAGGTGCGGTGAGCGACTGCGGACGGGCTGCGGGGCGCCTCGGGCGTTCGGGACGGGACGGTGAAGGTGTGGGAACCGCGGCCGTGGACGCTGGAGTTGCGATCGGAGCGTGAGGCTCTGAGTCTGATCCACTTCCTGCGTGACCAGGGCCAATCCAGGCCGAATGGCTCGCCGCCCTCTGACGCTTCGGGTGAGTGTGAGAACCGACCGCGCCCAGTATCGCCATCAACCCAGTTGTTTGCGGAATCGCGTGACGCTCAGGGCCAGGATCGCCGAGCAACACGTCAGCAGGCCAATGATCGGAAACGTCAGGTCTTGAGCATCGGCGCCGCGCAGCACGACGCCGCGCAAGATGTCTACGAAGTACGTCGCGGGAATCGCGAAGGTCACGAGGTAGATCGGCAGTGGCATCTCGTCGCGTGGGAACACGAAGCCTGACAGCAGCACCGACGGCAGCATCAGCAGGAAGGCGAACTGCATGGCCTGCAATTGTGTCTTGGCGAGCGTCGAAATCAACAGACCCAGGCCGAGCGCACAGACCATGAAGAGCATCGAGAGCAGCAGCAGCAACGGCAGGCTGCCGTGAATCGGCACGCCGAACACGTAGACCATCACGCTCAGCACCGACAACAGTTCGAAGATGCCGACCAGCGAGTACGGGATCAGCTTGCCCAGCAGCAGGCCCAGTCGTCCGACGGGCGTGACGAAAAGTTGCTCCAGCGTGCCGAGTTCCCGTTCGCGCACGATGGCGAACGAGGTCAGAAACAGCGTCACCAGTTGCAGGATGATGGCCGCCAAGCCGGGCACGAAGAAGTGCGAGCTTTCGAGGCTCGGGTTATAGAGCAGTCGCGGCCGAATCTCGATCGGCAACGTGACGCGGCCGAATTCGTTGCGCGCGGGCACGGTTGGCAGCGATTCGGCAAACGTTTTGGCGAGCCGTGTTGATTGCACGAAACCCAACAGGTTGGTCGTGTTCAACGCGGTGGTCGCCACTTGCGAATCGCTGCCGTCGACGAGCACTTGCACTTGAACTTGCTCACCGCGCAGCAGGCGGTCCGAGTAATTCGGCGGAATGCGAATGCCGACTTTGGCTCGCCCCGAGGTCATCATCCGGCGAAATGATTCCTCGTCGTGAACGCGCTCCGCAATCGCGAACGTACGCGTGTTTTCAAAATTGTCGACTAGCTCGCGTGCGGCTTGGCGACCATCGAGGTCGTATAAGACTGTGGGAATTTTCTCGATCTTGGTTTCGATCGCGTAGCCGAAGATCAGCGTTTGCAGGACGGGCACGACCAGCATGAAAAAGATGGTCGAGGGATCGCGGCGAATGTGCGAGAACTCTTTGAGAATCATCGCCAGCAAGCCGTGAGTCGACTTGGTCTCTCTCAACGCGAGCCTCGCCGGCAAACTCGCTCCTTCTCCCCCGCATCGGGGGAGAGGGCTGGGGTGAGGGGGTTCATGGGCCGGTGGAGCGCTCGGCCCCCTCACCCTCACCCTCTCCCCCACGGCGGGGGAGAGGGAATCGGCAGTCTCTGGTGGACGGCTGCTTGAGGGAGCAGGCCGTGCTGGTTCAGGAATCTTCGTGGCCTCGGCAACCGCTGGCGGACCTTCTTTCTCGAAACGTCGCGTCAACGTGACGAAGACATCTTCCAAGCTGGGAGCGATCTCGCGGATGTTGCTGCGATGATCGGCGGTCGGCAAATGGAGATGAGTCAGAATCTGGTCGGTCGAGACACGCTGCTCGACCAACAAATGAATCGCCTGCCCGAACAGCGTGGCATCAAGGACACCCGGCAAGTGCCGCAACTGGCTGAGGCCTTCGGTGGCGTGCGGGACGTCGAGTTCCAGCCGTCGCGTGCCGGACGGCGTGACGCTGGGGAGCATCTTGAGCGCTTCCGGCTGGCCGCAGATGATCAGTTTCGACTGATAAATGTACGCGACGTTGCTGCATCGTTCGGCCTCGTCCATGTAGTGCGTGGTCACGAACAGCGTCACGCCGCGACTGGCGAGTTCGAACAGCAAGTCCCACAGGTCGCGTCGCGCGACGGGGTCGATGCCGGCGGTCGGCTCGTCGAGG
>CAYSHJ010000192.1:0-3684 GCA_964430385.1 uncultured Planctomycetaceae bacterium | reverse complement strand
CGCTGTTGCCCAGAAGACACGCCGTATCGTGCCGGTCGATCCAGTCGGGCTTGCTCAGCTCAAGCACGCGTGGCTTGCTCAGGCTCGGCGTGAGCGTAAAGTCGAAGTCGGCGATCTCCTTGTTCACCGGGAAGCCGGCCTGCCTGATCCGGCTCGCGATCGCGTTGCTCGATCGACTGGCGACTTCCAGCTCACTCAATCGCAGCAGGTAGCCGTGATAATCCTCGTTGGCATCGGCGGCTTCCCGGGCGAGCTTCTCATGCTCGGCGAGCATCGTGGGCAATCTCAACGCCTTGAGGTTGTGTTTCAACAACAACTGTCGCGTGGGGTTGGATGTGGTCGTGTTCATCAATCGGGTCTCCTTCGTAAGACGTTTGGTAAGAGGACAGAAGTTGGTTGAATCGCCGCAGGTCGGGTCTGGGCACGTGGACCGTCACAGGCTTTGCCTGGACCGTCACAGGCTTTGCCTGGACGGTTGATTGGGATGGCGGTGGAGGATCGGCGCCGGTGGTGGAGGACAAGTCCTCCACGGTCGCGCCGTTTTTTCCCGCGCCGAGCCGAGCGCGACATTCAACGGCGTCGGCAATACCACCATCAACATCAACATCAACAACAGCAGCAGCAGCAGCAGCAGCAGCTTGACGAAGAGATTCGGCAGCATCGGCGCCGACTGCTTCCGATTCCCGCGCCGGGGGTCGCTGGGTTTTTTCCTGCGCGGATCGATCGACACCACGCGCCGATTCACCGGCATTCGCCAGTTCGTCCGCCTTCGCCTGGATGTCTTCACTTCGCAGGTGAAGGCGGTGCCATAACAGCCTGACCGCCTCGGCTACCCGCTGGGCCGGATGCGTCGCCAATAATTGAAGCACACGGATGTATTGCCGGATCCCGGCGTTGGCGCCGTGCTCGCGCTCCAGCCTCTGTCTCAACTCGTTGAACACCGGCGGCAAGACCCAGTCCTTGAACACCCGGCTGTGATCCAGCGCATGCGGTCTGATCGACAATGCCGCCACATAGTGCAGCGGCTCGACGATCCATTTGTCCTTCTCATAACTTCGCCGGTGCGCAGCAATCACCTTGTCGCCTTGAACGATCTCAACCCGATCGACGTACCCCTTGACCGCCGCTGTCAGGAACGCCGCCCACTTCGGCACGCTGTAGCGATTGTGCTCGAACGTCGCCGTCTGGTACTTGTCGATCAGCACGCTCCTGCTGATGCTCGGGTCGAAGCGATGCTTGGGCAGTTCGATTGCGTGCCGCTTGTCGATCTCGAATCGCTCCCCGATCGTCTGCGTCTGACCGCTCACCTTTCGATTCATCTCGCTCTGGCAGAACGACAGCAGATGCGCGTTGAACTCCGCGTCATCCTTCACCTGCGGCAGCGGCGTGCATGCCCGCCGCTGCAACGCCTTCACGCCGCTTTCGGCATCCGGCTTCTCCTGACCCTTGGCCGGCATGCACGCCCGCGGGTCGAACCGGTAGTGACTCGCCAACGCCGCATAATCACTGTTCAGCACACGCTCCCGGCCCTGCAGCACTGTCGTCGCGATCGTTTTCGGATTGTCCCACCAGACTTCAGAGGCGACGCATCCGAAGAACTCGAAGGCGGCAACCATGCCATGCAGCACCGATTCCGTTCGCTGGTTCGGCGTGGCGATCATGAACACCGCGTGGCTGAACGACCAGGTCACGATCAGCACGTCTTTCACACGCCGGCCATCGGGATAGTCGACGCTGACTTCCCCGAAGTCGCACTCGATCCGCTCCCCGGCCCCGTGATCCAGCGGCACCAGCGTCTCGCGACGATCGCGTCGATGTCTCTTCACGTACCGCCGGACCTGGTCGTACTTGCCGCCGTAGCCGTCTTCATTCACCAGCCGACGATACAACTGCATCGCCGTATGACGCTGCTTCGCCGGTGCCGACTCATCCGCCAGCAGAATCGCAGCGATCCGCGCGATGAAGTCGCCGAGCTTCGGATAAACCACCGCCTTCGAACGCGCATACGCCGTCGGCACGCCCGTCTCCGACGCGATCACCTCCGCCACCTTCCGCTGCGAGTGACGCAATCGCCTGGCGATCGAGCGATTGGATTCTTGGTGTTGATGAGCGATTCGAATCGCCAGAAAATCTTGCACGTTCAGCATCCCCGGCTTGTCCACGTCAGGCCGTCATTGACAACCCGGACGCAAACGCCGCCGATCTACGTGCTTCCGTTTTCCGCGCCGATAACTCCCGCCGGACTGCTTCCCAATCGCATGCTGATTACCACCGGCTGGCGAACAATCGGAAAGTGACGCACGCGAAGATGCTGGAATGTCATCGCGAAGAAACGGTGCGGAGGATGAACGCGGTTGCGGGCGTGGTGCTGTTGATCTCGGACACGACCGAGGCGGACTTTTCAGGTCTGGAATCGGCCGAGGATCTGGGTCCGATCGGCAACGGCAGTTGCCGGGGACTGCTGTGTCACAACGTGTTGGCGGTGGACTATGACAAGCGCATGGTGTTGGGGCTGGCCAACCAGGTGACGCACAAGCGCCGGCGGGTGAGCAAGACCGAGACGATGCGGCAGAAGCGTGATGCTCCGGAGCGTGAGAGTCGGCTGTGGAAGCGCGCATTGGAAGACGTACCCGTGGCGACCGCGACGGCGGCGCCAGGGCCGTTGCGGGTGCACGTGTGCGATCGCGGCGCTGATGCCTTTGAGAACATCGAATTCTGGGAGAATCGCGGCGAAAAGTACGTGATTCGCAGCAAATCGAACCGAAAGATCGTCGCGGAAGATGGAACCAAACACCGTCTGCACGATTACGCGCGTCAGTTGAAACCCGTGGGCGAGCGGACGATCCGGGTGTCGGAGAACCATGGCCAGCCCGCGCGCGTCGCGCGCATCGAGATCGGCTTTTCCAGGGTGATCCTTCCGGCTCCGTGTGATCGGCGTGGCGAGCACACGAACCAGCCGCTGGCGAGTTGGGTGGTGCACGTGCGTGAAGTGGATGCGCCCACGGGAACAACGCCGCTGGAATGGATTCTGCTGAGCAACGTGGCGGTGCATGGTGCCGAGGATGCGTGGCTGCGCGTGGCGTGGTATCGCTGCCGCCCGATCATCGAGGAGTTCCACAAGGCAATGAAGACCGGATGCGGAATTGAACAGGTGCAGTTCACGACGCGCAAGGCGTTGGAGGTGAGCCTGGCGCTGCTGTCGGTGGTGGCCACGCAACTGGTGCGACTGCGCGACCTGAGCCGCGACGAGCATGCCAAGGACCAGCCGGCATCAGAAGTGATCGATCCGATTTATGTGGAAGTGCTGTCGATGATGCTGTTCAAGCAGGTCAAGCCGCTGACCACCCACGAGTTCTGCATGGCTTTGGCCAAACTGGGCGGTCACCTGGGCCGCAAGTCCGACAAGCGCCCCGGATGGCTGGTGTTGTGGCGCGGCTGGATGCAACTGCAACCGATGGTACAAGCGATCGAGGTGGATCGACGCAGACGATGTGCATAAACTTGAGGCAAGATGCCCATGCCACTACACTTTAACACACACATTCTTCGACTCAGTAAAAAACCGCAACGCCTCGTCGCCACCCTCGCGGCCGACGCCGCTTTGTTTCATTCCGCCAAAGGGGACGCGCAGATCGCGCACGAGCCAGCAATTCACCCAGACGGTTCCGGTGTGAATTTTCTCCG
>CAYSHJ010000191.1:0-9412 GCA_964430385.1 uncultured Planctomycetaceae bacterium | reverse complement strand
GGCACAGAACTCCACGAACGCCCTCGTCCCCTTGGCCAGCAGCATCACGCTCTCCAGGGCGGCGTGGCCCATCACCGGCATCATGATGTTGAGCTGGAACTGGCCGCCGGTCGCTCCGCTGAACGCGACTGTCTGATCGTTGCCGATCACGCGTGCGGCGACTTGCATCAGACTTTCGCACATCACCGGGTTGACCTTGCCGGGCATGATCGAGCTGCCGGGCTGACGGTCGGGCAACTGAACTTCGTAGAAGCCGCAGCGCGGGCCGCTGCCGAGCCAGCGGATGTTGTTCGACACGTTGAAGAGCGTCACCGCGATCATCCGCAACTGGCCATGCGTCTCGACGAGTCCGTCTCGCTGAGCGTTCGCCTCGAAGTGATTGATGGCTTCGATGAATGCCAGGCCGGTCTCCTTCGCGAGCACTTCGCACGCGCGGCGTGCGAACTCCGGATGCGTGTTGATGCCGGTGCCGACGGCCGTGCCACCGATCGGCAATTCGAGTACCGGCTTGATCGCCTTTTCGGCGCGATCGATCGACAGCTCTAACTGCCGAGCGAAGCCACTGAACTCTTGGCCCAAGCGGATCGGCGTCGCGTCGGCCAGATGCGTGCGGCCGATCTTGATGATCTTGTCCCAGGCCTTCGTCTTGGCGTCGAGCACATCGTGAAAACGCCGCAGCGCAGGGATCAGTTTCGTTTTGATCGCCACGCCGACGGCGACATGAATCGCGGTCGGGAATGTGTCGTTGGTGCTTTGTCCCATGTTGACATGATCGTTCGGATGCACCGGCTTCGCGGCCTGAAAGCGGTCGCCGCCAAGCATCTCGATCGCGCGGTTCGAAATGACCTCGTTGACGTTCATGTTGCTCGACGTGCCCGACCCGGTCTGAAACACATCGATCGGGAATTCGCCGTCGAACTTACCACTGGCGACCTCGCGAGCCGCCGCCAGCATCGCCACAACCTGCTGATCGTTCAGCCGGTTCTTGCCGGTCTTTGTGAGCTTGCCGAGGTCGCGATTCGCGACTCCCGCCGCGTACTTCACGAGTCCCAGCGCATGAATCAAATCCGGCGGCAACGGCCAGCCGGAGATCGGAAAGTTCTCGACCGCCCGCTGTGTCTGAGCCCCATAAAACGCCTGCGCTGGAACCTTCACATCCCCCATCGAATCCCGCTCAACGCGATGCTCGCTCATGCTGGCGTCCTTCAATCTGTCACGGAAGTGGGTCGATACCGCACCGCGGCCCGAATCGAGACGTTGGCGAGCGGAGCGGCGTCAGCCCTCCGGTGCTATTGCGGAACCGGCCGGCTGACGCCAGGCCGCTCGCCTGAAATGTCTCACTGATGGCCGCGTGCGGTCTAAGTTCGTTGATAACGAGCGGATGATAGCGACTGACGAACGAGCCTCAACGCGCGACGTCTCGTGTTCCCAACGAATCAGTGACTGCCGAAAAGCACGTTGCCGTCCGCACGGTGAGCACGGTCACGAGTTTTGGCGATCAGAGTACTTGATTGGAGAACGCGGTTTCACAAGCGACAAATGTTTGTCCCGCATCGGGCTGATTGAGAGGCGGCCATGCACACCCTTCGCACAAGTCAAAATCGCTGGCAACGGCGTGGCCTCGCGCTAACCGACTTTCTCGTGGGAACACTCGTCTTCCTGCTGGCGCTTTCGTTGTTTGTCGCGTATGTGAACAATCAGTCTCGACCGCATGCTCGCCGCATGGAATGCCAGAACAACCTCAAGCAAATCTCTCTCGCGGCGTTGAGCTACGCTGGGGCGAATCAGGGTGAGCTTCCCGACTTGACCCGCCGACACGGGGAGCCGGGAACCGCCGGAGAATTGGCCTATCCGTGGGTCATTGACTTGCTGCCCTTTCTGGACAACGCGGCTTTGTTCCGCTTCGTTCAGTCTTCAACCGCGCCGCCTTTCTCGACAAGTTCTCCCGCCCCGCGTTTGAAGGTGCTGAGCTGCCCCAATGACATGTCTCGCCAGTCGCAAGAGGGCGGTTTGAGCTACGTCGCCAACGCGGGTTACATGCGGGAAGACGATTGGGGGAACAATCCTGCTCATCACGGTCTGCGGATCGATTGGGATCGAGACGGCTCGACGGACGACGTGGATTTGCAGATCGCCCGCTCGACCGGACTCTTCTGGCGACGTGACACGCACTCCGCGATTGGTGGCGACGAAGGAAAGCCGATCACTTTGGACTTTGTCGCCGAAGGGGACGGACAGTCGCCGACGATGATGTTCAGCGAGAACCTTCAAGCCGCGACGTGGCTGTCGTCGAATACCGGCGAGATCGCCTTTGGCATCTTTGTGACCGTCGGCAGTTCCGATCAGCCTGATCCCGTCAAGTTCCCATTCATGCCGAAGCGAGACCATTCAGATTTCCTCAACTTTGCCACGTCCCGCTTCGACTTAGCCAATTTGACGGGAACTCGCGACGCATCGCCCGGAAGCTTTCCGAGGAGCCGCGTTGGCCATGCTCCGCGACCAAGCTCGCCCCACCAGGGCATCGTCAACGTCGCGTTCGTCGATGGCCGAGCGGAACAAACCAACATCAACATCGACAGGCGAGTTTGGGCCGCAATGCTGACTCCAAACGGACAACGCCGCGGGCAGCCCGCGAAGTGGAATTATCCGTGACCGTCGGTAGTCGACGCGACCATCAATGCGTTTTCGATTGCTCGCGAAACTCGGCTGCGAATTCGGCATCGTCACGGAGCGAGCGTTTCATCTCAGCCAGGCGTTGGCGAATCCGTTCAACGGTCGTCGAGATCGGCTTCGATAAAATCCGCACAATCTGTGATGGGCTGAACTGTTCGAGTTCTTTCACGGTCTCGACCCGCAGGAACTCGAAGATTTGCCGCGCGTGGTAGTCGTCCTTGAACAGCAGGTAGAGCTTCTCTTCCTGAGTGACCAACGGCCGGCCGAGCGACACGTCCGGTTCCTTCGTAGCCTTGCGTGCCGTCGACTTCTTGATCGCGGGTGATTTCTTGGGCGCGGCTTTCCCCTTGTTCCCCTTCGTTGTGGACTTCGCGGCCACCGCCGACTTCGTTTTTTTGGCGGCCGCCTTTTTCTTGGCCATGAGAGCTTCCTTCGCCTTCAGGATGATCGAACTTACTTGCCGGCGTCGTTCTATCGAATGACGCTGCAGCGCGACAGGAAACCCTCTCCTAGCGAGTCGACCATTTCGTCACTCACCTGCGTACTCGGTAACACGAGCTTTCTCAGATTTGGCAGGTTGGCCAGCTCTTTCAGGGCAGTACCGGTGACCATGCTTTCCTTCAACGAAAGTTCCTTCACACTCGCAAGCGGCGGTTTCCCATCAGGACGCAGTTCGCACAGCGCGGTCAGGTCAGCATCCGTAAAATCGCCGAGAAACTGCAGCGTCTCGACTTGCTCAAGATGAGCAACCGCTCGAAAGGCCGCGGGTGAGAGCACGTGATCGTGACGGAGACGAGAATCCGCGCGCGCCTGCCGATCGAGCCAAACAGCGAGAGTTTTCAAGCGCGGCAGATGAGCAAGCCACTCGGGCCCATTGATTCGCCAAGCAAATACTGCTTCACGAATTCCTCATTCAGCGTGACGCCGAGGCCGGGGCAGTCGAGGACTCGGATGAGGCCGTCCCGGTCAACTGCGATTATCACGCGGGCAATGTCGAATTGCGACTTCCGACTCGACAGTGCGCGCCGTAAACTGCTTCGGTGACGAAAGGAACAGCGGATGGCCTACCTTGAGTTCCTTTGGACGGACGAAACAATCGAGCATCTGGCGGAGCACGGCGTCAGTCCAGAAGACTTTCAAGAGGTTGTGCGAGACCCTGAAGAGATTGGCGAAAGCCGGTCGTCCGGTCGGCCTTGCTGTTGGGGTGAGAGTCCCGATGGCCGATACTTGTTGTGCGTCTTTGAGAAGTTGGACGACTCCACAATCCTGCCGATCACGGCCTTTGAAGTTCCACGACGCTTCGCGTGAGGCGAAATGAAATGAGTATCAAAACAATATCTCCCGAACTCCTTGAACAAATCCGTCGAGACCGTGAAGCCGTTAAGGCGGAGCTTCCCGATTTACAGCAGCGACACCAGCGAATGGTTGAGGCGAAAAGTGAAGAGACCGTCTCCGGGCAGCTTCGTCGAGCGATTCATGGCAGCGGCCGATTGATTCGGGAAATTGCCACGGACGCCGGAATCACGTCCGAACAACTCAGTGACTTCTTGGAAGGAACCCGCACATTGCGCTCGGATGTGTTGGACCGAGTGGCTCTGGCGGCAGGCGCGAGCGTCCGCCTGGAGTCGGTGGCCGCTCCACAGGTGACAAAATCGTGAGCCGGCCGTTTTGATCAGCGTGACTCGGCAACCAGATACCGCTTCACGAACTCCTCGTTCAGCGTCACACCGAGGCCGGGTCGGTCGGGGACGCGGATGAGGCCGTCGCGGTCGGCTTGGACTCGTTCCAGCGTCAGGTCGTTGCGCATGGGGACGTCTTCGACGCAGTCTTCGAAGATGAAAGCATCGCGGCAGGTGCTGAGCCAGTGCAGACTGGCAGCGACGGTGATGGGGCTGGTGTAGCAATGATTGCAGAGACGTGCTCCGATCTCTTCGACGCGCTGGCGGATGTAGCTGGCGTCGGTGAAGCCGTTGCGTGAGAGATCGACTTGGTACACGTCGAGTGCATGCTGGTCGATGAGCGGCCGGAAGGATTCGCGACCACACTCCCCTTCCCCGGCGGCAATCGGCACCGGCGAACGATCGCGCAGCCAGCGATAGCCTTCGACGTCCGCTTGGCGAAGCGGTTCTTCGAGCCATTCGATGTTGAATTCGGCAAACCTGTGAGCACGTCGCAGCGCGGTGCGAGCGTCCCATACGCATCCGGCGTCGATCAACAACGTGGCCTCGTCACCGAGTCCCTTTCTCGCGCCGCGCACGAGGTCAATGTCTACAGCCTCGGACGTGCCCATTGGCTCCCAACCGAACTTGACTGCGTTGTAGCCGGCTTCGATCCAGCGGCGACCGATGTCGGCGGTGTGCTCGCCATCGCGGCCGAATAGGATCGAGGCATATGCCGGAATCCTTTCGTGGTGTGCTCCGCCGAGCAGCCGGTGAATTGGCTGTCCGAAGAGCTTGCCTTTCAAATCCCACAACGCCATGTCCACAGCCGCCATCGCCGAGACCGTGACGCTCGTGCGGCCGAAGTACATCGTGCGGCGATACATCTTCTGCCACAGCCGTTCCGCTTCGAGCGGGTTCTCGCCGACCAGAATCTGACGCAGCCCACACGCGATGTTGTGGCTGAACGGCGCGTCGATGACCGCCTTCACGACTTCTGGCGACGAATCTGCCTCGCCAATCCCTTCGAGTCCGTCGTCGGTGCGAACTCGCACCAGCACGACGTCCTGACAACTCGCGGTCTTGGCCTCGACCGACTCACAACGCAGAATTTGGCAGACGATTTCGGTGATCTTCATCGGTGATTCCTCAAGTGGGTGAATGTTGGGGGTGAGAAGTTCACCAAACTGCCGTCGAATCGCAAGTCTCTCTGCAGGGGGCTTCGCATTGGGCGTTGCTGAGTGGTATCCTGGGGCACTGTTGCTCGCGACAGGTCAAGGACACTGAGGTGCGGCTCATGCCCCATTGGTCACGATGTTTCCTGATAGTCACCCTCCTGATGTTCCCGATCAGCCTGGCGAAGGCGGAGCCGGCTGCCGTCGATTTTGAACTCGACATTCAACCGATCTTCACGAAGTTTGGGTGCAACGCGGGAGCGTGTCACGGCAAGCAACGCGGTCAGAACGGATTTCAGTTGTCGCTGTTGGCGTTCGACCCCGACTTCGACTTCGATGCACTGACGAAAGAGTCGCGCGGACGCCGGCTGTCGTTGTCTCAACCGGAGCAAAGTCTGTTGCTGCTGAAGCCGACCGGGGCGGTGCCTCACGGCGGAGGCAAGCGGCTGGAGCCGAATGGTGCGGATTTTGCGACGCTGCGGAATTGGGTGTTGTCAGGGATGCCGCGAACAGTTGCGAACGCTCCGAAGTTGGAGCGGATCAGCGTTGAGCCGAGCGATGCGGTGCTGAGCGCGAACAGCCAGAAAGCTCTGAAAGTGACGGCTCACTACTCGAACGGGACGACACGCGAGGTGACTCGGCTGTCGCAGTTTCAGTCGAACGAGTCGGCTATCGCGGCGGTCAACGACGTCGGCGTGATCTCGACGAATACGATCACCGGCGAGTCGGCGGTGATGGCTCGGTACATGAACCAAATCGCCGTTTGCACGGTCTCGGTGCCGCTGTCGAACGAAGTGCCAAAAGAAGTCTACGACCAGTTGCCTCGCCAGAACTTCATCGACGACCAAGTTTGGCAGAAGCTCGCGCGGTTGCGGCTCACGCCCTCGGAACCCGCGCCGGATCACACGTTTCTGCGGCGAGTCTTCATCGACATCGTTGGCCGGTCGCCGACGGCTGACGAAGCCCAGCATTTTCTCGACGATCCCTCGCCGAACAAACGCGAGGTTCTCGTCGATTTCCTGTTGGCTCAGCCGGACTACGCTGAACATTGGGCGAACAAGTGGGCCGACTTGCTGCGGCCGAATCCATATCATGTTGGCATCAAGTCGGTGCTGAACTACGACGCATGGATCCGCGACGCCTTTCGCAAGAACAAGCCATACGACCAATTCGTCCGCGAGCTCGTCTCGGCGAAAGGAGGCACTTGGCGGAACGGCAGCACGAACATGTTCCGCGACCGACGGCAGCCGGACGAGCTGACCACAATCGTTAGCCAGTTGTTCCTCGGCATTCGGCTGGAGTGTGCGAAATGTCACCATCACCCGTTCGAGAAATGGGCGCAAGACGATTTCTATTCGTTCGCGGCGTACTTTGGTCGCATCGGCCGCAAAGGAACCGGTATCTCGGCGCCGATCAGCGGCTCGGAAGAGTTCATCTTCACGGCGAAGTCTGGCACGGTCGTGCATCCGCAAACGCAAAAAGAAATGTCGCCGCGCCCGCTGTTTCCGCTCGTTGCTGAAACCGGCGTCGTTGAAGTCGCCAGACTTCAGCCGAGCGATTCCCGGGACAACTTCGATGGTGCGACGGTCCGATCTCTGGCGAGTTCGGCTACAGACGCCGACCCGCGCGACGTTTTGGCCGAATGGATCACGTCACGCGGCAACCCGTTCTTCGCACGGGTCATGGTCAATCGAGTCTGGACGGACCTGATGGAACGCGGACTCGTCGAGCCAGTGGATGATCTGCGAATGTCCAATCCGCCCAGCAACGGACCGTTGCTGGACGCTCTGGCCGCGGACTTCCGCGACAACGGCTATGACGTCAAGAAGTTGATCCGCCGCATCACGACATCGCACGTCTACGGTCTCAGCAGCATTCCGAACGACCGCAATACCGTGGACACGCGAAACTATTCGCGGCATTACCGCCAGCGCCTCCGCGGCGAAGTGCTGCTCGATTCGATTAGCCAGATCACCGGCACGACCGACACGTTCGCAGCCGCGGCTCCCGGCACCCGCGCCAAGGAACTCTGGACCGTGCGTATCGAGTCGTTATTCCTGGACGCCTTCGGTCGTCCCGACGAGAACCAAGACCCGCCCTGCGAACGTTCGGCCGAGCCAACCGTCGTGCAAGTCCTGCATCTGATGAACTCGGAGAACTTGTTCTCGAAAGTGACATCCGACACCGGCGTCGCGGCTGAGTTGGCTAAGTCCGAACTCGCGCCGGCAGCAGTTGTCGAAAGTCTGTATCTCGTGATCTACTCGCGCCGCCCGACCGAAACGGATTCCAAGACCGCCGTTGCTCTCTTCGAGAAGGAGGGAGCCAACCGCCGCCAAGTCATCGAAGACCTGATGTGGGCATTGCTTAATACTCCCGAGTTTGTGTTCAAGGACTGAGTTCGAAGGTGCAAGACACTTTCAATGCAAAGGCGGTGAGCATCGGCCGAATGCAAACTCGCGAATGTCGGGGATGGACTGGGCGGAAATCACGTCAACGTGGAAAACTCTTCTATCGGCTGAGCGGAAACTGGCTCATGTCATCGCCGTTGTCCGGCGAATGTTCGATGCCCTGCTTCGAGTGAGTCGCGCATCACGTCGAGCGTGCTGTCGTGGTCGTAGCCGAGGAGATGCCCGATCTCGTGTGCGATGACCGACAGTAGATCCATGTGGCCATAAGCGGGGCTCGCCGGACTGGCGTCATGAGACGCACTGAATTCACGGTCGTCACGAGGTGTCTGATCGATAAACCAGCCGAAACCGGCCGCATCACGATCGATCAAAATCGTATGCGCGAACGATGTCCCTAACGTCTGTCCGGGAAGGTCCGCAATGGCGAAGGTGATCGAGCGGGCCGCGGTGCGAATGATATCGTGCATGCTGGCTGGGGTACTCGTCAGCCATCGCACCGTGGCCGCCCGACCAATCCGCGCGAGTGCTGCATCCGTAAGCTCTGAGCCGGTCTGCTCGCTGCTCGTGACGGACGCCACCGAAGCGGCCATGAGTGGCGTTCCCAGTGCATACGTGATCGTGAGTCTTGGCCGGTGAGCGGCGGTGGTCGCTTCGCTGGAGTCAAAGCTGATACCGTCGCCGGTCGTCGTCACATAGTTCTGAATCGTGACACCGTGGTTGGTCGACGGTGTATTGATCCATTTCTGCACCAATGCAATCCCGTCCGCATTCAGATTCATCGTCAAAAAGCCAGTGTTCGGCGAAGCGAAGGAGGCCAAAACGGCTGTGGCACGATCGACGCCAATCTGTTGTGCTCCCGCCGTTCCCCACCCAGCTCCAGCGGTGTACTGGTTCCACGTGGCGCCAACCTCCGTCCAATTCTGCAAGAGTTCGTAAAGCTGATATGTGCTGGTGGTGCCGTTCGTAACCCACAAGGTGATCGAGGCCGATTGGACGATGTTCGCCGTGAGACTAGAAGGCAGTTCCCAACGCAGGAGCACTCCCCTATCCGGATTGTCTTTCGCTTCAACGGTCGTGGCCGACGAACCCGAAGTCGACGCCGGAAAATCGCCTTTAATCATCGTATCGATCGTCCCGGCGTAGCCGTTGACCCCGTCCTGCAAGGAGACCGTCGTGGGCGTGTCTCCGCCGGGATTGATCGTGATCGTGACGGTCACGATGTTGCTCTGATTCGTCGCGTCCGAGGCGCGGTACGTGAAACTGTCGCTGGTCGCAGTGTCGTTATTGTGGGTATACGTGAACGTGCCGTTGGGATTCAGGGCGAAGCCAGACGCATGCGTCGGCACAGCCACCAAGACCGACGAGAGCGTGGTGTTCTCCGGGTCCGTGTCATTGACCAGCACGCTGTCGTCGTTCGTTCCTCCCACGCTGCCTGTCGCATCGTTGGCGTTGAGCGTCGCACCACGATTGACCGAGTACGCATTGCTATTGGCCGTCG
>CAYSHJ010000190.1:0-12116 GCA_964430385.1 uncultured Planctomycetaceae bacterium | reverse complement strand
CAGCCGCCCGCGATCGCGCGCGTCCAGCTTGCTCCACGGTCCCGAGTCGAACGCCTTGCGAGCCGCCTTCACGGCCGCATCGACATCGGCCACGTTCCCTTCGGCGACTTCGGCGATGACTTGTTCCGTCGCCGGGTTGAGTGTGGCGAATCGCTTGCCGCTCAGCGAGTCGACCCACTTGCCGCCGATGAGCATTTTCGTCTGTTGAACTTTGGGTGCAGAGACCTTTTGAGATGCCGTGGCCGTGACCATGATGGTGCTCCTGAATGAAGAGAGTCCGACAGGCTGAGAGAAGCCAACGACAACAAGCTAGCGAGCAAGCGGCGTTGGCTCCAGCAATACACGCCTTGTGCGGTTCGCGTGGGAACAGGGAATTTTCGGCGCTCCGCCAGTCGTGTTGATTTTTGTGTCGAATCAGCCGCTGGGCGCTAGCCCACGGTTTGATTTCGCTGAACCGTGGGCCTAGCGCCCAGCGGCTGATGTCTGCGTTCCAACACGAATGGCAGAGAGCCGAAAATTCTCAATTCGGCAATCGAGCGTACCGCCCCAGCGCCATCAACGGGAAATAGATGCGATACAGGTGGTACTTCAGATAGAAGACCTTGGGGAAGCCGGTGCCCGTCCACGCCGGTTCGTCCCACGTCCCGTCGGGCTGCTGCGTGCGGAGCAAATGTTCCACGCCGCGGCGCACTTCTTCCGACTGTCCTTCACCGGCAGCCAACAAGCCCAAGATGGCCCACGCGGTTTGAGAGGCGGTCACTTCGCCTTGCCCACGTAGCACCGGCTCGTCGTAGCTGCGAATCGACTCGCCCCAGCCGCCGCAACGTTGTTGCATCGACTTCAGCCACTCGACAGCTCGACGGATGCGCGGATCGGTCGTCGAGATGCCGATCTTCGTCAGCCCGACCAGCGTTTGCCACGTGCCGTAGATGTAGTTGACGCCCCAGCGTCCGTACCAGCAGTGATCGTGCTCCTGCTTCGACCACACGAAGTTCAACGCTCGCTGAATCGCCGGATGGTCAATCGGCACGTTGAGGCCGGCGAACATCTCGACCATCCTGGCCGTGAGGTCCGCGGTGCTGGGGTCGATCATCGCGTTATGGTCGGCGAATGGGACGCGAGTAAACACGTCGCGCGTGTTGTCCGCGTCGAACGCTCCCCAGCCACCGTCTTTCGACTGCATCGCCAGCACCCAGCGAGCACCGCGATGCATCGCTGGCAACATCGGGCTGAGCGACTTGACTTGCGCGATCGCCGCTTCCGAACAATCCGCCTTGCCCGCGATCACGGCCGCGACGTCGCGGTCTTCGGGATGCAAACTCCAATCATCGAGCAAGAAATCAGCCGACCAATCGTGCTCCGGCAAGCAGCGACTGAGTGCGATCAAGACCATGCCCGTGTCGTCGACGTCCGGGTAAAACGCGTTGCGAAACTCGAAAGCCCAGCCGGAAGCGTTCGTCTCGCGATCGCGAACGGCCCAATCGCCGTGGCGACGAATCTCCTGCGACAACAGCCAGCGGATCGACTGCTGCAGCACGGGATGTGCCGCAGGCACTTCCGCGTCGCGGAGCGCGATCGTCGCGAGAGCCGTATCCCACACGGGTGACTTGCACGGTTGCAGATGATCGGCGTCGCCTTCGGAAATCGTCAGTCGTTCCAATTCGCGCATCTGTGACTGCACCAACTCGGAATCGTCCGAGTGCCCCAGGCAGCGCAGCGCGACGATGCTCCAAATGATTGGCGGAAAGATCGCTCCCAGGCCGTCGCTGTCGGCCAAGCGTTCAGTCATCCACGCCGCGGCCTTGCGGAGTGCTCGCTTTCGCAGTGGGCGAATCCGACAGCGCTCCATCAACTTTAAGAACGAATTGACTCGACGAAAGAACGCCTCCCAGTCGATCCACGTTCGCTTTTGCAGAGCGTCCAACTGGCCGCACTTCGGCATCTGAGCCGACAGCTTTTCGGGCGAGGCGACGAACAACTCGCGAATGCTTTGTTCCGTCGGCACCGGTGTGACCGGACGAAATGCCCACATCAAGCTCAGTGGCACGATAATCGTTCGCGACCATGCGGACATTTCATAAATATTGAACGGCATCCACGTCGGCAGCAGTACAACCTCCGGTGGCACGGCCGGGCACTGCTCGTAGGAAATGACGCCCAGCAGCGCCAGATAAAACCGCGTGAAGCTGTTGACCTTCTCCGCTCCCCCCGCCGCCAAGATCGCGCGCCGCGCGCGAACCATGTGCTCGGCATCGGGCGAGTCACCGACGATCTTCAAGGCGAAATAGGCTTTCACCGACGCACTGACTTCCAACGGTCCGCCCGGATAAATCGCCCAACCGCCGTCGGCGAGCTGCTGCTGCCGAATGTAGTTCGCCGCGCGAAGCGATGGCTCGGATCGGCCGCGTCCCAAATGAGTCAGCAGCAGGATGTATTCGCTTTCGAGGATCGAGTCCCCTTCCAACTCGCCGCACCAAAAGCCGTCTTCGTGCTGAATCGAGACGAGGTAATCGCGTGTGCGGCCGATCGCGTTCGCAAGCCGCGCCCGCTCCGGCGACTTTTCCGCACGAGCCTCTTCGAGTGCCGTCACCGCATCAATCGTGGCATCAGTTGGCGAGGTGACCTTCCGAAACGAAGGCCCGCGCCCCAAACGCAGATGCGCCGGATCAAAGCGTAGGCCGCGAGATTCCCGCCAATCCGAACTCATTCCCTGAAGCTCCCGTCCCTTGGTATCCTCGGCGCGGGCTGCGCCCGCAACCCAATCGGGCGAGCCGGCGGGCGGATCGTAGGCCGGGCCGAGCGTGAGCAGCAAGTTCAAGTTCACCAGGTCAGCTCAGGTCAGCTCAGCTCGTGTGGAGCGGCTTCGACATCCCGGTGACGGCGGCCGTGGTCCGCATTGACGCGCTGGACCATTCCTGACTGACGGACCAAAACGGTCGTTTTCGTCGTGAAGGATTCCGAGCACCGGCGCGGCCAGCGCATCTCAAGCATATTGACCTGTGAGGACTATCGATCGTCCACGACCACTTCGCGCACTCGCCGCAGGTAATGCGGCTTCGTGCGAAAGCGCCGGCTGGTTCCGTCTTCGGTGAACCAGTAGCCAGAGAGTAGCTTGTAGAAAAACAGAATGATAAACGCGCCGGCCGTTGCGACCGCGAACCCGATGGGGCTGATGGGCGTGACTCGGCCGCCGGCGTAGCAGAACGAACAGATGCCGCAGCCGATGATCGTGCCGCCGATTCCCATGACCACTGTCACCACCGCTCCGCCAGGATCGCGGCCCCGCATGATGGCCTTCGCCAGCAGTCCGACGATCGTGCCGAATCCGACCCACACCAATATGTCGTTGGACCACTGCTGCACGATTAGCGGGAATTCGATGTTATTCATTGCGTTGCTCCTGAGGCGCGTTAAGGCCAGCCCAATCGTTATTGTTCTCTTTATCGGCACAACCCGGCCGTCGACTTGACAGTTTGTCTTCGTTGCTGCTGAACCGTTCATTGATCGACGAAATCAACAGGAGGAAGATGAAATGTTGCGACGTGTTTTTGCCACACTGCTGCTCGTGAGCCTCGCCGAACTTCATGCGAATGAGCCGGTCTCGCCAGGCGCGTTTGTCGGTTACACCCAGTTGCAAACAGACTTGGCCGGCGGGCGGCACGCGAATGTGCGCACGATGCGAGCCGCGGTCGTGAAACTCGATGGTTCGGGGTGGCGGCTCATGGCCGCCGAACTCGCGAACGAGCCGGATGCGTGGACGCAATTCTCAGGTTGGTCGCCCGACGGCAAGACGGCCATCATCGGTCGTGGCTGGCAAAGTCCGGAAAACGCGCGGTGGGAAGAGGAACGCAAGACGTTCCGCCACACCAAGGAAGGCTGGCTGGTCGATTCGTATCTCGTCGAAATCGCCACGGGGCAGGCGACGAACGTGACGGCAGTCGAACGAATCAGCTTCTACAACAGCGTGTTTTTCTGGCCCGGCGATTCCACGAAGCTCGGATTGACAGCACTCGTCGATGGTAACTCGAAGCCGTTTCGCATGGACCGCGACGGCCGCAACAAAGTCGATTTGAATAAAGATTCCAAGGGCTTCGTGTACGGCTTCAGCAGCTCGCGTGACGGGTCTCGGATCGCCTACCACGAAAACTACCAAGTCTATCTCGCCGATGCCGATGGCTCGCACCGCGTTCATGTGGCGACCGGGCAGCCGTTCAACTTCGCACCGACCTGGTCGCCGAACGGTCAGTGGGTGCTGTTCGTCTCTGGCGAGCACTATGACTGCCACCCGCATATCGTCCGCGCCGACGGCACGGGCCTGAAAAAACTCGCCGACCGCAATGGCTACCGCGGCGTGATCGAGTTCCTCGACGTTCCCGACTTCCACGGCGGCAGCAGCGACACACCAGTATGGTCAACTGATGCTAGGTCGGTCTTTTACACCGCCAAAGTCGGTTCGAACGTTGAGCTTTTTCAAGTCATGCTGGACGGCCAGAGCGAGCAGCTCACCAAATCGCCGGAGGGATCGCTGTCCTACCATCCGCAACCGTCACGCGATGGACAATGGCTGCTGTACGGCTCGAAGCGAGACGTCGTGCGACAGTTGTTCGTGATGCGGCTGGCGGATCGAGCTGAGCATCGCCTCACGAATTTGAAGGCCGGCCACGCTGCCATGTGGCCGCACTGGCAACCGGTTGATGAATCTCAAGTGCGACCGCGCCGATAGGGTCGGTTCCTCAAGGCAGCCATACGCGACGGGTATCGTGCCGCTGCGCTACCAGGTGTTCCTCCTCGGCAATAGAGTATTGATCTGATCCAACGCCTGTTCTCAACACTCAGGCACAGCCTTGCTCTTCTGCCCCTGAGTCATCGTGCTCAGCCGCTGATTCTTGTGAACCGACTCCGGCAACTCGTGCCGGCGAAATATTTCCTTCTGCGGTTTGTAATCAAACGTGTCCACACGCGGCGGAGCACCATTCTGCAAGAGGCAGATGACACGCTTCACCTTCGGCGGATGGTGTGGCAACTCCGGCAAGCCGCCGAATTGCTTGGGCCTTTGCGAGCCTGAGTCCGCTGCTGACATATCCTTCGCGAGCAGCGATGCCAACGCCGGCAGACCAAGGCCGACTGCTGCGTTGGCGAAGAGTTGGCGGCGAGTGAAGAATGTGGATGGCGCTTGTTGATGGTTCATTATGCGTCGACTTCCCATTCTCTCTACAAAAAAAACCTGACTACTCCATTCCGAGGTCTTCAATCATTCGAGCTGTCGGAGTGACCTCTTTTTCATCGACGCCGAGCGCATTCGAAATCGTCGTCCGGACCACTTCCCAGATTGATTCGCTAGTCCAATTTTCAGCATCGGCTGGTGGAACACATTCTGTCGCAGGTTTCTTCCAGAGGAACCGGTCTGGATGATGTTCCATGATCCACGACAACAGGCTCATTAGCGACGAAACGCTTTTCGGAATCATTGGCGGATCAAATCCGCTCGAATCGTCGAGCGGTGGCAATGGGACGCCAAGAGTCTTGCCTAATGCCGCCCAATTCTCTGAACGGTTCTCCGACGGCACAATCCGGTTGAGGTTGGAGTATTCAAACCATCCTCGTCGGTAGTTCGGCATCGTCTTCAGCGCCGCCTGAATTCGATCCCACATCCCAAAGTAGTCTGGCACGGGTGGATTCCGTCCCCGCAGCTTCTCGCTAACGAGCCAGTTGATCTGTCCTGGCGTCAAAAAGTAGGCGCACTCATCGCGATCGATCCGAATTGCAAATTGCTTCTCCAGACGAAATGCCAAATCCATGAGATCAATGCCCATGATGTTGGCTCCTATCCGTTGTCGTCAGGCAACAGCGCCGGAATCACCTGTCGGCCGTTGCGGCGGTAGGTGCGGAAGTCGGAATCGGTTGTGAAGACGCGGCAGCGCGATTGTAGTTCGCTCATCCGGACCAGACAGGCGTCCGCCAGCGACATCGGAAGATTGCAATAAGTCGATTGCAGATCGCGCAGTCGGTCGATTTCGTCCTCGACTTGAAACGCCACGTTCAACGCCCCGCGAGCCACCATGTCCAACACAACCAGCGGGTTGCCGCCGAACCGATGAACGAGGAATTGCGTTTCCGACAACACGGCCTCGCACGTCAATAGCGGCGCTGTGAGCCGTTCGAACTGCTGACAAGCCCAGTCGTGATGCTGGTCGCGTTTGACCAGCAGGGCAACGAGCGGCCCGCTATCCACGAGCGTTTTTTCGACGCTGGCCACGCTGGAAGTCCTTTTGAATCGCCTCGGCAAGGTAGCGCCGATTGACCGAAGCATCGGCTGGACCGGGTTGAGATCCGATCAGATCACGCACCAAATCGGCGCAACGCACCTGGCGATTCCGGGGTCGCTTGCCCGCCAGCGCCTGCTCAACACAGTCCCGGATGACGGCCGACTTGCTGACCTGTCGGCGACGCGACTCGATCACCAACAGTTGATCCAGATGCTCGGGCACTTTGAGTGAAATGGTAGTCATGGCCTGATGGTAATACTGCTCGGGCGGTCCGGCAATACCGTGCGACATGATCGCTGTTCATCGGCTTGCCGTCGTGTGTGACGTCGAGTATTCACTCTTTCGAGATCGTCTCATCCAAATTCAACAGCAACGTCCCGATGCCCGTGTATGCGGCAAGATCGGTCGCGTTGAGTTTGTCATTTGGTCTCGAGTCTCCAACGGAAATGAGCTTCTTCACGGCATCTTCGTCGTTCGAAAACGTCGCGCGCAACAATTGCAGGCGTTTGGTGAGCACCGCCAACTCGGCATCGTTCGGCCGGCGCGACGTGCAGCGGCGGAAGGCTTCGGTCAGGCGGGCGGCATCATCGCGCGCAGGGTCGCGGAGGACTCGTTGGGCTAAGGCTTCGGCGGCGTTCGCGTTCAGCGGTGCCTTCACATCGAAGAGGGCGACCTGCGTCTTGCCGAAGTCGGATGCGATGGCCCAGCCGGTGTCGTTCTTGTTGTCCACCGCGTGGGCGATCGGGAAACCGCCTTGCTCGAAGGTGGCTCGGAGGCCACTAAGGTCCACGGGTTTGCCAGCGACTTGCAGTTTGAATTCGGTCAGCACGAAGTTGCCGTTGTCCGCTCGCCCGGGGCCTTTGTTGATCAGTGAGTCGCCGGACAGTTGTTCGACCGTGAATTGATCGAATGGCCTGTTGTTGTTGAGCGCATCGATCACCCAGTCGCGCCAGAAGTACATCGTGCGAGTCGGGTCGCCTTGATAGCCGTTCGTGTCGGCATACCGCGCCGCGTCGAGCCAGTCCCACACCATTCGCTCACCGAATCGCGGCGACTTGAGCAGCCGATCGACGACCTTGACATAAGCCTCCGGCGACTGATCGGCCAGAAACGCATCGACCTCTTCCAGCATCGGTGGCAAGCCGGTCAGATCGAGAGTGACTCGGCGAATCAGCGTTTCTTTGGCAGCCTCTGGCGACGGCTGGAGTCCTTCGCGTTCAAGGCGTGCGAAGATAAAGGCGTCGAGAGGATTTTCGATTTTTGATTTTCGATTTTGGGGACTTCGGGCCGCAGCGGTTTCTCGAACGCCCAGTGCTTGCCCCACACGGCTCCGGAATCGATCCACCGTTTCAACAGGTCGATCTGCGCGGGCGTGAGTTTCCGCCCCGATTTCAGCGGTGGCATGACCACGTCCGGATCGGTTGACGTGATCCGCTTCAGGAATTCGCTCTCCGCGCTTTGACCCGGAACAATGATGGGCTTCTCGATTCGCAATGCGCTGTCGGCCATATCCAGTCGCAAATCGGCTTCGCGAGCTTTCTGATCCGGGCCGTGACACTGAAAACAGTTGTCGGACAAGACCGGCAGTATGTCGCGCGAAAAGTTCGGCGACTCGGCTCCCGTAGCGAGGTCCAGACTTTCGCCGCACGCAACGAGCGTGGCGAAGATCAACAAAAAACGGCGCACGAGTGTTTGTGACATAGTGTTGTCCGGCAAGCTTTCCTGGGGATGGCAACCCTTGAGCAAGCTAGGCCACGGATGATGCCGGCATTAAACAAGTGGCTCCCGGCCTTCCAGGACGCCGCGCCAGAATTCAGGGAGACCGTGGTAAGCGGCTTGGTACGTCTCTTCGAGCGGCACGTTGATGTAGCGGTCGCTGCGCAAGAACAGCGGCATGTCCGGCAAAGGGACGCCGACCTTGGGGTATTCGAGGTAGACGCGCACGGAGGTTCCCGCAGCGTAAGCCACCAACGTTCCGACATCGGAAGATGGCAGTGCGGATCGCTCGAAGGGTTCGTCCAATTCCAGCAGCCGCTGTTCGATGAGACCGTGAATGCCGTTCGGGTCGTGCGGGCCGGGAGGAAATAGGTCGACGACCAAAAGATGCACACCTCGCTCGAGGCTGGCGGCGGCCTTCGCCGCAAACTCATTGAGGCTGTCGGGGCGGTCTTTGTTGGCTCGGGAAACGATCTCGATGAGGGCGATGAGGCGATGGCCACTGACATGCCGGATGGCCAGTGAGCGGCGGCGGGTGAGAGCGACCGGTTCGAGGGTCGTGATGCGTTGCACTCGGGGAGGAGCTTCGGCAAGGGCGATGCCACCTGTGTCCGGTGGCGGCGGCGGCCACGGCTCAATACGTTCCGGGCTGGCGTGCAGTGTCAGCACGTCGGCTACGTATGCCCCAGCGTGTTGTTCGGCCAGTGCATAATACCCCTGCGGCAACAGTCCCGCATTGAGCCTTTTCTGAATCTCGGACATCCAGGTCGTGTGAAAGGCGTGGAAGATTCCGGCTTCGACCGTCATCCAATCATGCATGGGCATCGGTTGTTCCTCGCGGTTTTCTCGTCGCCATTGAGTCTATACGGAGGGCGGCGGCGACGGAACAAGCTGGCGTCATTCCGTGAGACTATGAACTTGCGGGGAGCCGACTGAGCTACCGGTCGTTCGCCGCCAACGATACCGTGGTCGCCTACCATGCCTGAATTCCGCTACATCGCCCGAGAACTGTCTGGCCGTGAGGTCAGCGGTGAGTTGAGTGCCGCCAGTGAACTGGACGTTGTCTCGCAATTGTCGGGCAAGCAATTGTTTCCGGTGAAGATTTTGCTGTCGAAGCCGACGGGCGTTCAGCAGTTCGGCTGGCGCCGGCGGCCGAGCGCGGGACAACTGGCGACGTTCTACTCGCAGTTGGCGGACTTATTGCGAGCGGGCGTGCCGTTGTTGCGGTCATTGGATTTGCTCGAACGACAAACTTCAAACGCCGGACTGAAGTCCGTGCTGCGCGAGCTGCGCGACAGAGTCGCCGACGGCACGCGACTGGCCGAGTCGATGCGGGTGCATCCCGAAGCGTTCTCCGAACTGGCCGTCAGCATGGTGCGCGCCGGCGAGGAAGGCTCGTTCCTCGAAGACGTGCTCAAGCAAGTCGCCGACTTCACGGAGCATCAGCAAGAACTGAAAAGCCGCGTCATCGGGGCGATGGCCTATCCGGCGTTTCTACTCGTCGCCGGAGTCAGCGTGGTCTGGGCGATGCTCGTCTGGTTCGTGCCGAAGTTCGAACCGGTGTTCAAGCGATTGGACGACCAGGGCGAACTCCCCTGGGCCACAACGGCCTTGATGTCGCTGAGCAACGCCGTCGGAACCTACTGGTTCGTCACCGTGTTCGCCGTGGTCGGTGCCGTGTTGATTCTGCGACAACAACTGGGCACGGAAGCCGGTATTCGGCGCTGGCATAGCGCGTCGCTGCGTTTGCCCGCGATGGGACCGGTCGTGCGCAGCTTGGCCGTCGCACGGTTCTGCCGCATTCTGGGAACGCTCCTAAAAAACGGAGTCCCCATTTTGCAATCGCTGCGGATCGCGAAGGACGCGACTGGCAATCGGATCATCACCGACGCGATCGCCGCCGCCGCCGATAGTGTTTCGACCGGCAAGTCACTCGCGTCGCCGCTGGCGAGCAGCGGTCAATTCCCCGCCGAAGTGGTCGAGATGATCTCCGTCGGCGAAGAGGCGAACAACTTGGAGCAAGTGCTGATCAACGTCGCCGACACGATGGAGCGGCGGACTCAACGCCTGCTCGATCTCGCCGTGCGTCTGCTGGAACCGTTGATGTTGATGGTCATGGCCGGCCTAATCCTATTCGTCGTCATCGGCCTGTTGTTGCCGGTGATGAAGAGCTCGGGAACGCTGTGAGCGTGGCCGAGCCGCCGAGAACGTAGCCGTCACGCTCCGCGTGACGAGCCGAGCGCTTCCCAACGGTTGGAATCTATGGCCAATCATCGTTGAGCGAAGTGTTCGGCTTATCACGCGGAGCGTGATGGCTACGTACCAGACCAAAAGGCTGCTGTCCAAAGCGGCGAGTTCTGCGACCGATCGATGGTCAGCTCACCACGAAGTTGCTGGCCGAGCAACTGTAGTCGCATGTGGTCTTCGGTCTGTTCGATTCGTTCGAATGTCCCCGCATCCCAGCGAGCGACCGCGCCTCTCTCGCGGCTGACCGGGCCTTCGTCGTCGAGGTAGGCCAAGCGATGATCGGGCATCGACTCGGCGGGAATGGTCGGCGGAATTGTCGCCAACACCCAACGCGCAGGGCTTTCGAGCAATCTCCACGAACGCAGCGTTTCGCCTTGTTCGACGAGCAAGTCCCAATGGACGAACGGGAAGTCGTGGATCAGGATCACGAAGCGAGGCATGGTGAAAGAAGGGTGAAGGATGAGAGATCGCTCGCTCGTTCTCAAGTTCCGCAAGGGAATGCGGTCTTCAGAAGCACTGCTTCTCGTCGTGCATTTCGCTTCGTGAAGCGGAGCTTCGTGGAGGCATTCCCAAGCAGAGCTTGGGAACGAGATTACTGCATCACACCTTTGGTGATGCTCATGAAAGCGTCTTCGAGCGTTTCGGTTTTGCCCTGGAATTCCACGATCTGGAAGCCGTGCGAGATCATGCTTTTCAGCAGATGATGCTGCGCGGCCGCGTCGCCGTCGAACTCGAAAAAGATTTCCGCCGCCGACGGTTGGACGTGGGAGACGAGAGGTTGTTCGACGAGCCAACTTTCGAGTGCGTCGGTGCCGTGTTTGCGGTCATCGGGCGTGAGCAGCCGCACGGCGATTGTCTTGACGCCCGTTTGGCCCTGCACTTGGCGTTGTTGCTGCGCGAGTTCCTCGATGCTGCCGAACGCCAGCATGCGGCCAGCTTCGATGATCGCGGCCGAGTCGCAAATCTCACCCAACTCGGTGAGGATGTGCGAGCTGATCAGGATCGTCTTCTTCATCTGCGTGGCCAACAGCGCGATCAGCTCGCGCAGTTCGACCCGAGCGCGCGGGTCGAGCCCGGCGGCCGGCTCGTCAAGAATCAACACTTGCGGATCGTGGATCAGGCAGCGTCCCAAGCCCAACCGCTGCGACTGGCCTTTCGATAGTGTGAAGATCGGTTTCTCCGCCAGCTTGCGCAGCTCGGTGAAAACCAGCACGTTTTCGACGGCGGCACGCCGCTTCGAGCCGCGCAGGCCGTACGCGCGCGCGAAGAAGTCGAGATACTCGACCACGTTCATGTTCTGGTACTTGCCGAACTGATCGGGCATGAACCCGAGCACTCGCCGTACCTTGTCCGGGTCGTCGACGACCGAGTAGCCGCAGACGAACGCATCGCCGGCGGTCGGCATGTCGAGCGTCGCGAGAACCCGCATCGACGTCGTCTTCCCCGCGCCATTCGGCCCGATGTAACCCAGCACCTGTCCGGCGTAGGCCTGGAACGACACGTCGTTGACGGCCTTCAGCTTGCCGAAAAATCGATGCAGATGCCGAAGTTCGAGCACCGGCTCGCCGATCCACGGCTTCGACGCTGGAGCGGTCGTGGGAGCCTGATTGATGTTTGCCGGAAGATCGCTCATGAGGGAAAAACCCATTCAGACTGATCGACAGAGGCAGACTGACCTTCACGGGAAGGCCTCACCAAAGAGATTGACGTCGCACGGAGCGGTCGTGAATTCTTGGCGAGCGGGGCGGCGTCAGCCCAATGGCACTCACTTTGACCTGTAGCTGAACTCGCAAGAGTTCAGAGGATCGCCGAAACCGGCTGAATTCTTGCGAATTCAGCTACGTCGAACAGCAACGTGAATTTGAACGTCGGACAAAGTGAGTGCCA